>JAKBCG010000144.1 GCA_021808035.1 Pseudomonadota bacterium | reverse complement strand
CCGGGCACGAACCGCGACGATTACGGGGCCGAACTCGCCGCCGCGGTCGCGCGGCGGGCGCCGGACCTGCTCGCGCTCGCCGGCTTCATGCGGATTCTCTCCCCGTCGTTCGTCGCCGCGCACGCCGGTCGGATCCTCAACGTCCATCCGTCGCTCCTGCCGAGACACCCGGGTTTGCACACGCATCGCCGCGCGCTCGCGGCCGGTGACGCCGAGCACGGCGCGACCGTGCATTTCGTGACCGCCGATCTCGACGCGGGTCCGGCGGTGATCCAGGCCCGCCTCGCGGTCACCCCCGGGGAGACCGAAGCCGGTCTCGCCGCCCGCGTGCTCACGCTCGAGCACCAGATCTATCCGCTCGCGGTCAACTGGTATGGCGAAGGACGCCTCGCGTGCCGCGACGGCCACGCCTGGCTCGACGGCCGCGCGCTCACCGAGCCGCTGCGGTACGAGCGCCTGGAGGCGGCATGAAGCGAGGCACGTCGAGCACCACGGCCTCGCTCGCGCGGGCGCTCGCCGCCGCGACCCTGGTGGCGATGATCGCGCAACCATCGGGTGCACAGCCCGCCGCCACGCCGGTGGCGCCGCCCGCGGGCGGCACTCCCGACTCGGGGCTGCCGCAGCCGTTCTCGGCGCACTACGTCGCGCAATGGAAGAGCATCGACGTCGGTAGCAGCGACCTCGAGCTGGTGCGTGGCATGCAACCCGGGCGCTACGTCTACACCTGGCGGATCCGCGCGGGCGGGATCTTCCGCTTGATCTACCGACACGACGTCGTGCAGAAGAGCTGGCTCGAGGTCGATGGCGCCGACGTGCGCCCGCTGACCTACGAAGCCCAGGACGGCGATTCGAGGATCCATCTGGACTTCGACTGGAACGCGCGCCGGGCGCAAGGCACCATCACCGGCAAGCCGGTCGATCTCGCGCTGCGGGACGGCACCCAGGACCTGATGTCGATCCAGATCCAGGTCATGCAGGACCTGCGCGCCGGCCAACTGCCGTCGACGTTCTGGATCATCGACAAGGATCAGATCAAGGACTTCGAGTACCGCCGCGTCGGTGAGCAGCGGATCGCGACCGCGCTCGGCGAACTCGACACGATCGCCGTCACCAGCCGCCGGCCGGACGGCGACCGGGTGCTGACGATGTGGTTCGCGCCGTCGCTCGGATACGTGCCGGTGCGCGCGGAGCGCACCCGCGGCGGCAGGCTGGAATTCGAGATGCGGATCCGGCGATTCTCGCGCTGAGCGGCCGGGGCGCTCAGGCCTTCGGCAGCGTGACCCCTCGCTGTCCCTGGTACTTGCCGCCGCGGTCGCGATACGAGGTCTCGCAGACCTCGTCCGACTCGAAGAACAGCATCTGCGCGACCCCCTCGTTCGCATAGATCTTCGCCGGCAGCGGCGTGGTGTTCGAGAATTCCAGTGTCACGTGCCCCTCCCACTCGGGTTCGAGCGGCGTCACGTTGACGATGATCCCGCAGCGCGCGTACGTGGACTTGCCGAGGCAGACCGTGAGCACGCTGCGCGGGATCCGGAAGTACTCGACCGTGCTCGCGAGCGCGAACGAATTCGGCGGGATGATGCAGACCGGGCCCCGAAAATCGACGAACGACTTCTCGTCGAAGCCCTTGGGATCGACGATCGTCGAGTTGATGTTGGTGAAGATCTTGAACTCCTGCGCGCAGCGCACGTCGTAGCCGTAGCTCGAGGTGCCGTACGAGACGATCTTCTCGCCGTCGGCGACGCGGACCTGGACGGGGCTGAACGGCTCGATCATGCGGTGGTCCGCCGCCATCCGGCGGATCCAGCGATCGCTCTTGATGCTCATCAGGTCGCTTCGACCGAGATCTTCGGGAACGCGCGGCTGTAGTCCTTGTTGCGCAGCGCGAGGCGCGCGGCCGTGCGACGCGCCATCTGGCGGTACAGGAGCCCCCGCGGGCCGTCGGGATCGGCGATCACCGTCGGCCGGCCACCGTCCGCATCCTCCCGGATCCGCAGGTCGAGCGGCAGCTCGCCGAGCAGTTCGACGCCGTACTCGGCGGCCATCCGTGCACCACCGCCGCTGCCGAAAACGTGCTCGACGTGGCCGCAGGCCGGACAGACGTGGGCACTCATGTTCTCGACGATCCCGAGCACCGGCACCATGACCTTCTCGAACATCTTCAAGCCCTTGCGCGCATCGAGGAGCGCGATGTCCTGGGGCGTCGTCACGATGACCGCGCCGGCGACCGGAACGCGCTGGCACAAGGTGAGCTGGATGTCGCCGGTCCCCGGGGGCATGTCGACGACGAGGTAGTCGAGGTCGCCCCAGGTGGTGTCGCCGAGCAATTGGGTCAGCGCCTGGGTGACCATCGGGCCGCGCCAGGCCATCGGCTGTTCGACGTCGATCATGAAGCCGATCGACATCACCTCGACGCCATAGGCGCTCAGCGGGGTCAGTTGGCGCCCGTCGGGACTGGAGGGCCGCTGCCCCGCGAGTCCCATCATCTGCGGCTGGCTCGGCCCATAGATGTCCGCATCCAGCAATCCGACCCGCGCCCCCTGCGAGGCCCAGGCGAGCGCGAGATTGGCCGCGGTCGTCGATTTGCCGACGCCCCCCTTGCCGGACGCGACGGCCACGATATTCTTGACCCGGTCGAGGGGCTTCAGGGTCTTCTGCACCGCGTGGGCCACGATCTCGGCGCGCAGGGAGAGCGACCAGCGGGCGCCGGCGAGCGCCGGCGAGAGGTGTTCTTGCAGCGCCGGCCGCAATTCCCGCTCATAATCGGCGCAGGGGAAGCCCAGGGTGAGTTCGACGGCGACCTCGTCGGCGGCGGCGCGAACCGCGTGAATCGCCTTCGCCTCCTCGAGAGTGATGCCGAGATAGGGATCGACGTAGGTACGCAGGCGGTCGCGGACGGCCGCCTCGACAGAGGATGTTGCGTTCATGGTAACCCTGGATTCTACCTCAGCTCGCCCGCAGGCGGCATGGGGCCGCCGGACGCCGGTGGGGCCTGTGGCATAATCGTCCGCATTGGAAAACCGCCGATCTCAATGAGCTTATTCGCCAATTTCCGTGCTGACCGCCTGATCGCCGAAGTGCGCGCCAGCGGAGACCCGGCGGGTCCCGCGGCGCAGAAGGCGATCGCGAAGCTCGCGAGCCTCGGCGCCAACGCGATCGAGCCGCTGGTCGAGGCGCTCGGCAGCGCCGACAAGCGTGAATCGGCCGCGTACGTCGACGCGCTCGCGCAGCTGCTCGATGCGAAGACCGCGCCGCTCGTGCTGAAGGCGATGACGAACGCGAACCAGCGGGCGATCACCGGCATCGCCTGGGCGCTGTCGTCGAGCCACGGCTACCCGCCGCAGGCGCTGCTCGACGCCCTCGGCAAGCCGAACATGCCGAAGCAGGCGCTGCTCGAGGTGATCTCCGCCCAGAAGAGCCGCTTCGCGGTCCGGGACCTGCTGAGCGCCGCGTATGCACTCGAGTCGAGCGAGCGCACCGGCGTATTCAAGATCATCGGTGACATCGCCGACGCGAACTCGATCGGCGACCTGCTGCCACGGCTCGAAGGCCGCGACCCGGTCGTGCGGGTGCACATCATCAACCTGCTCGCGAACTTCAACCGGCCGGACGTGCAGTCGGCGCTGCAGAGTCAGCTCAAGGACCCGAGCAAGTTCGTCCGTTCCGCGACGCTCTCCGCGCTCGCGCGGCTCGACGGCCCGCTCGACCTGCCGCTGGTGTGCTCGATGCTGCGCGACCCCGAGATCGAGGTGCAGAACAAGGCGGTCGACCTGCTGGTGCGCGCGAACCATCCGGAGACGATCAAATACCTCGTGGACGTGCTGAAGGACGAGAATGAGTTCGCCCGGCGCGCCGCGGTCGAGGTGCTGAACGAGGTCGGCACGTCGAAATCGGTGAAGTACCTGCTCGAGGTGCTCGCCGACTCGGATTGGTGGGTGCGCACGCGCGCCGCCGACGCGCTCGGCAAGATCGGCGGTCCGCGCGTTGTCGAGGCCGTGCTCGAACTCGTGAAGGACGAGAACGAGGACATCCGGCGCGCCGCGATCGAGATCCTGAACCAGACCAAGGACGAACGCGCGGTCGCGCACCTGATCGAGGCGACCCGGGACAGTGACTGGTGGGTCAGCGAACGCGCGGTCGACGCGCTCGCCGAGATCGGCAGCACCAAGGCCGTGCCCCGCATCGTCGAGATGCTCGGCGGACGCGAGGCGAAGCGCCTGCCGACGGTGATCCGCGCCCTCGGCAAGCTCGGCGATCAACGCCACGTCGACCAGCTGCTGCCCCTGCTGCAGCGGCCGGAGGCGGACATCCGCGTCGAGGCGATCGCGGCGCTCGCGAAGCTCGCGGACGAGCGGCGCGCGAACACGATCCGGATGCGGCTGCAAAGCGCGGTCAACACCGGCGACGCGGTGACCGTCGGCGCCGCCGAGCGCGCGCTCCAGGAGATCGACAACCGCTTCTCGACGCAGCAACTCGTCGCGAACCAGCGCGCGGCGAAGATGCAGGAGCAGTCGAAGACCCTGCTGGTGGAGAACCAGGACATCTCGACGCTCGTGAAGGAGCAGGACCTGCAGAGTGCCCGGCTCGACATCTCGACGCTGCAGCCGGGCGACATCATCGAGGGCCGCTACAAGTACATCGAGAAGATCGGCAAGGGCGCGTTCGGCACCGTGCTGCTGATGGAGGACACGATCGTCGAGGAACGGCTGATCCTGAAGTTCCTGAACCCGAACGTCTCCACCGACGAGGAGATGATGAAGCGCTTCGTCCACGAGCTGCGCTACAGCCGCAAGATCACCCACAAGAACGTGATCCGGATCTACGACTTCCTGTACATCCGCGGCAACTACGCGATCTCGATGGAGTACTTCCCGTCGCACACGCTCGGGGCGGAGATCGTGCACGATAAGCCGCTCCCGCTCGATCGGGCGGTGCAGTTCGGGATCGACATCGCGACCGGCATGGCGGTCGCGCATCAGGCAGGGATCGTGCACCGCGACCTGAAGCCCGCGAACGTGCTGATCGACGACGCGGGACTCCTGAAGATCGTCGACTTCGGCGTCGCCGCGGCGCAGAGCCAGAGCGACACGCAGCTCACCAAGACCGGCTACGTGATCGGCTCCCCGAAGTACATGGCGCCGGAGCAGATCCTCGGCAAGAAGGTCGACGCGCGCGCCGACATCTACAGCCTCGGCGTGATCCTCTACGAGATGTTCACCGGCGTGCCGCCGTACAGCCGCGGCGACCACATGTCGGTGATGTACCAGCACGTCCAGGGCAAGGCGCGGCCGCCGGTCGAGATCAACAAGGATCTGCCGTCGCCGCTGAACGACCTCGTGGTCCGGTGCATGGCGCTCGACAAGTCGAAGCGCGTCCAGACGATGGACGAACTGCGCATCGCGCTCGAAAAGCTCGGCGGCACCCGGTAGGCTCGGCATCCTGATGGCGAGAATCGACGCATTCCTCAAGCTCGGCCTCGCGCAAGGATGCTCCGACCTGCATCTCGCGGTCGGCGTCCCACCGATGCTGCGGATGCACGGCGACCTCCTGCCGATCAAGTTCCGCAACCTCGGCGACACCGAGCTCGAGAGCTACATCACCGAGGTGCTCACGCAGACGCAGATCGCGCAGCTGCGCGGCGGCAACGATCTCGACTTCTCGTACGTGTCCGCCGACGGCGGGCGTTTCCGGGTCAACGTGTTCCGCAAGGAGACCGGGATCGGCGCGGCGTTCCGCTCGATCCCGACGACGATGCCGACCATCGAGCAGCTCGGCCTCCCGCCGATCGTGCGCAAGCTCTGCGACCAGCATCAGGGGATGATCCTGGTGACCGGGTCGACCGGCGCGGGCAAGTCGACCACGCTCGCGGCGATGATCGACTACCTGAACTCGACCCGCGCGCTGAACATCATCAGCCTCGAGGATCCGATCGAGTTCGTGCACCGGAGCAAGACGAGCCAGGTGATCCAGCGCGAGCTCGGGACGCACCTGCCGACCTTCGCCGAGGGCGTCCGCGCGGCGATGCGCGAGGACCCGGACGTGATCCTGGTCGGTGAGCTGCGCGACGCGGAGACGATCTCGATGGCGATGACCGCCGCCGAGACCGGCCACCTCGTGCTCGGCACGCTGCACACGACCAGCGCGACCAAGACGATCGACCGTGTGATCGACGCCCTGCCGATCGACGAGCGCGAACAGACGAAGAGCTTCCTGTCGCAGAGCCTGATCGCGGTGATCACGCAGATCCTCGTGAAGACGCCGGATCAGCGCGCGCGGCGCGCGGTCTGCGAGGTGATGATCGTCACCAAGGCGATCGCCAAATTGATCATGACCGACCAGACCCACCAGATCCCGAGCCAGCTGCAGATGGGCAAGGACTACGGGATGCAGCTGATGGACCAGGCGCTGCTCGCGGCGATCAACGCGAAGGAGGTCGATCCCGACGACGCCTACGGATACGCGCTCGACAAGCGGCAGTTCCAGCG
>JAKBCG010000143.1 GCA_021808035.1 Pseudomonadota bacterium | reverse complement strand
GCGACAGCTGGGGCCTCGAGACGCCGCTGTGGTTCGCGCCGCGCGGCGTGGCGCCGCGCGACGTGGTCTCGTTCCATCGCTCGAACGACTTTGCGCACGTGAAGGCCGAGTGTCTCGCGGTGCGCGGCGGGGTGGGCCTGACCGAGATCGCGAACTTCGCGAAGTTCGAGGTCGCCGGTCCCGGCGCCGAACGCTTCCTCGACCGGCTGATGACCAACCGGATGCCGCGGCTCGGCCGGCTCGTGCTGACGCCGATGCTGAACGAGGCCGGCAAACTGATCGGCGATTTCACGATCGCGCGGGCGGCGCCGGAACGATTCCTGATCTGGGGCTCGTCGCAGGCGCAGATCCATCATCTGCGCTGGTTCGAGTCGCATCTGCCGCCGGACGGTTCGGTGCGCATCCATCGGTACGATCTCGGGCTCGTGGGTCTCGCGATCGCCGGACCCTTGGCGCGCGCGGTGCTCGAGCGGGCGACCGACGAGGACGTGTCCGCGACCGCGTTCAAGTTCATGGAGCACCGCGCGATGGACGTCGGCAACGTCCCGGCGATGGTCAACCGGGTCAGCTACACCGGCGAGCTCGGCTATGAGATCTGGGTCGCCCCGGAATACGAGCGCACGCTCTACGACGCGCTGCTCGACGCCGGCCAGGATCATCCCCTGGTCCACTTCGGGATGCGGGCGTTGCTGTGCCTGCGCCTGGAGAAGAACTTCCCGACCTGGTACCGCGAATTGCGGCCGATCTACGGGCCATTCGAGGCCGCGCTGGACCGGTTCGTCGACCTCGACAAGCCGGATTTCATCGGCCGCGAAGCGGCGCTCGAGGAACGCCGGACCGGTGGGACGCTGCGCCGCGTGAGCTTCGTCGTCGATGCGCTCGATGCCGACGTGCTCGGCGACGAGCCCATCTGGCATCGCGGCAAGGTGGTCGGCTGGGTCACCTCCGGCGGCTACGGCCACTGCGTGGACCGGTCGCTCGCGCAAGGCTACGTGCCGGTCGCGCTGGCCGCGGACACCGCCCCGCGCGCGTTCGAGATCGAGATCCTCGGCGATCGGCGCACCGCGACGATCGCGCCGCAACCGTTGTTCGATCCGCAGGGGGAGCGGATGCGCGCGTGAGCGCGCATCCGCTCGCTCAGTCGACCGGTATCGGTCTCACCGGAACCGCTCGTCCACGGCCACGTCGAGCGCGGTGACCAGACGGTTGGTCTCGTTCGCCAGACCGACGATCGCGAGCATTTCCGAGTACTGCGCCTCGGTCATGCCCTTCTTGCGCGCGGCCGCGCCGTGGGACGCGATGCAATAGCGGCAGCCGTTGCTCGCGCTGACCGCGACGTAGATCATCTCCTTGACGAGCGGATCCAGCGCGCCCGGACCCATCACGTCCTTGATGTTGGACCAGATTCGACGCAAGGTCGGCGGATCGTGGGCGAGCACCTTCCAGAAATTGTTCACCCAGTCGATCTTGCGGGTGGCCATGATGTCGTCGTAGACCGCCCGTACCTCCGGCGAAGCATCGGCATATTCAATCGGCTCTCTCTTCTGCGGCATGCTCATCCTCCCGTCGATATCCGCGATCGATCCGCGCCGGCCGCGCAATGCGGCCAGCCGCGCGCCTGTTCCTCGCCGAGCACCGTCCCGAGCGCGCCGATGCCGCGCACGATGTCCTCCTCCCGCTGCGTCGCATAGCTCAGCCGCGCATGATTCGGGCGCTGGCGGAGCGGGAAGAAGGTCGCCCCCGGCACGTAGGCGGCCTTCGCCCTCGGTATCGCCTCGTCGTACAGGAACCGTCCTGAATCGAAGCCGTCCGGGAACGTGAGCCAGGTGAACAGCCCGCCCTCCGGATCGGTGCAGCGCACCTCCGGCGGGAACGTCCGCCGGATCGTCTCGAGCATCAAGTCCTTCTTGCGGCGATAGCGCTCGCTCACCCGCGCGACGTGCGCATCGAGATCGAAGGCGTCGACCAGCAGCGAGGCGGCGGTCATGTTGATCGTGCTGCACTGGGTGTCCGCGGCCAGCTTCAGGAGGCCGAGCTTCTCGATCCACTCGCGCGAAGCGACGACCCAGCCGAGCCGCAGGCCGGGCGCGATGATCTTCGAGAAGCTGCCGACGTAGAATACGCGATCCTCGGTGTCGAACCGCTTGATCGGCGGCACCGATTGCCCCCCGAAGCGGATCTCCCGATAGGGGCTGTCCTCGAGGATCATCAGGTCGTGACGATTCGCGAACTCGACGAGCGCGCGGCGCCGCGCGAGGCTCATCGACGTCCCGGTGGGATTCTGGAAATCCGGGATCACATACAGGAGCTTCGCGTGCGGCGTGTGGGCGAGCACGGCCTCGAGACGATCGACGCGCATTCCCTCCTCGTCCATCGGCACCGCCGCATAACGCGGCTGGCACGGATTGAACGCGATCAGCGCGCCGAGGAAGGTCGGATTCTCGGTCACGATGCCGTCGCCGCGGTTGATCAGGAGCTTCGCGATCAAGTCGAGGCCTTGCTGGGCACCCTGCACGATGAGGACCTCGTCGGCCGAGCACGCGACGCCCTCGCGTTGCATCCGCGTCGCGACTTGCGAACGCAACCGCTCCAGACCCTGCGAGGTCGCGTACTGCAAGCTCGACGAACCGACGTCGAGCAGCGCCCGCTGATACGCGCGGGCGAGTTCCTCGCGCGGAAACGCGTCCGGATCCGGATAGCCGCCGCCGAACGAGATGATCCCGGGATCCGCGCCCAGCCGGAGCAGTTCCCGGATCGCCGAGGGCTTGACGCGCTGCATGCGTCGCGCGAGCTTGCCGGTCATGGATCGCATCGGTTCTCCGACATCAGGTCGCGGGGACATCGCTGAATTGTAAGCACGCGCCCGGCGCATCGGCTTACATTTTTGTCGTCGAACCCCGGTTTAATGTAATGTTCATTTCATCAGCTGGCGCCGCGTGGCGCCGCGGAGCACACGGCATGCGGACGAATCTCGGTGAACTCGATCGGCTGGATCTGCGCATCCTCGATATCCTGCAACGCGATGCGACGCTCTCGGCGGCCCAGATCGGCGAACGCGTCGGCGTGACCGGCCCGACGGCGTGGCGGCGGATCGCCCGTCTGGAGAAGGCCGGGATCATCACCGGCCGGCACGCGTCGATCGATGCCGCCAAGGTCGGTCTCGGCCTGACCGTGTACGTGAAAATCAAGCTGGTGAACGGCGCGCGCGAATATCTGACCGCATTCGCGCGCGCGGTCGAGAAGATCCCGGAGATCGTCGAATGCGTCGTGATCACGGGCGATGCGTCGTTCCTGCTGCGCGTGCTGGTGAAGGACACGGCCGCGTACGACGCGTTCTTCGTCGACGTGCTGTCCGGTCTGCCCGGCTTGCTCGCGAGCGATTCGATCATCGTGCTGTCGACCGTGAAATCGACCCCGATCCTCCCGCTCGGCATCCCGCCGCGACGCGCGTCGCTCGCGCGCTGGCCGGATCGATCCGCAACACGGCCTGCCAATAACCCGGATAGATGAAAGATTTGTTGCATTCCGATCGCGGATGAACGCGATTTATGCAAAGTGTGGCCATGGAATGGCCGCTAGACTGCTGGTGGTGACCGAGACGCGTTCCGATGTGGGCGCGTACCAACGATAACGGGGAAGACCTCAGGATCAGCCGATGTCGGTCAGCGTGACGGCCAATCGGGATGCGGGCGCGCGCGGGGCGCGCGCGGACCGGCTATTGCGGCGCGACATCGGTGCGCTGCCGCTGCTGTTCACCGGCTTGAGCGCGATGATCGGCTCCGGCTGGCTGTTCGGCGCCCAGCGGGCCGCCGCGCTGGCGGGTCCGGCCGCGATACTCGCGTGGCTGATCGGTGGAGCGGTGATCCTGGTGATCGCCCTGGTCGCCGCCGAACTCGGGACCGCGTTCCAGATCTCCGGAGGCCTCACGCGTTACCCGCAGGGCACGCACGGCGCGCTGGTCGGCTTCCTCGCGTCCTGGGCGAACTGGTTGTCGATCGCGGGCGCGATCCCTCTCGAGGCGGTCGCATCCGTCCAGTACCTGAGTTCATGGAACCTGCCGTGGGCGCATTCGCTCGTCGTCGCGGGCAGCCTGACCCGCACCGGCCTGCTGGTCGCGAGCGGCTTGATCGTCGTGTATTTCCTGCTGAACTACTGGGGCGTGAAGCTCTTCGCGCGCTCGAACGCCTTGATCACCGTGTTCAAGCTCGTGGTGCCGACGCTCACGGGGATCGCGCTGATCGCCGCGTCGCTGCGGCCGTCGCAGGCCGTCGGGAGCGGTCCCGGCGGCTTCTTCCCGTACGGCGTCTCGGGTCTCCTGACGGCCGTGTCCACGTCGGGCATCGTGTTGTCCTTCAACGGATTCCAAAGCCCCTTGAACCTCGCCGGCGAGGCCAGGGATGCGCACCGGACGATCCCGTTCGCGGTGATCGGGTCCGTCGTCATCGGCGGCATCGTGTACCTGCTGCTGCAGGTCGCGTTCCTCGCCGCGGTGGGTCCGGGCGCGCTCGCGCACGGATGGGCGACCGTCAACCTGAATTCGCCGTTCGCCGAGCTCGCGCTCGCGCTCAACCTGAACTGGCTCGCGATCGTGCTGTACGCGGATGCGTTCGTCTCGCCGAGCGGCGCGGGCATCACCGACATGGCGACCAGCTCGCGGATGATCCTCGGGGTCGAGCTGAACGGTCTCGCGCCCGCGTTGCTCGGACGGGTCGACCCGGTCTACGGCGTGCCACGGCCGGCGCTGTGGATGAACCTGCTGTTCTCGTTCGCCGTGCTGTACGGCTTTCGCGGATGGAACGCGCTCGCCGCGATGATCTCGGTCGCGACCGCGCTGTCGTACCTCATGATTCCGATCTCCGCGATGTCGCTGCGCCGGACCGCGCCGAACCTGCGCCGGCCGTTCCGGGTCCGCGGCCTGCGCGTGCTCGGCACGACCGGATTCGTGCTGGCGGGAGAGCTGCTCTACTGGGCGCGCTGGCCGTTGACCGCCGAGATCATCGGCATGATGCTCGTGCCGCTGCCGGTGTACGTCTGGTACCGGCGCGGCCCGGCGCGCGCGCTGCTGCGATCGGACCTGCGTCACGCGACCTGGCTGCTGCTCTACCTGCCGGTCGTGGTCGCGCTGTCCTGGCTCGGCAGCCGCGAATTCGGCGGCCGCGGGGTGATCCCCTATGGCTGGGACATGCTCGTCGTCGCGCTCGTCGCGACGCTGTTCTGCGTATGGGGAACGCGCGCGGGGCTGCCCGAGCCCGCGATTGCGGACCTGCTGCCGATGGACGCCGCGCTCGAGCCGGGCATGCGCGAACTGGCGCCGGCGCTCGCCGCCGCCGCCCTGCCGGCCACCCGCGGATTTCGAGACTGAAGAAGCGACCTCACCGACACGAAGGGGGAAAAATGCCAACGACCGAACGCCTGCATTCACCGACGAGGCACCGTCTTGCGCCGCTGTGCGTGGCGCTCGGCGCGGGATGGGCCATGAGCGCGAGCGCCCAGCAGGCGCCGAGCAACACCGATCAGGCCCTGCAACAGATCGTCGTCACGGCCGAGACCTACGCGTCGTCGGCGCAGGAGACGCCGATCAGCTTGAGCGCGGTGACCGGCGCGGACCTCGAGAAGCAAGGAACGACGTCGATCGAGTCGATCGCGCGCGAGGTGCCCGGTTTGTCGATGCGCAGCTCCGGACCCGGTCAAAGCGAGTTCGAGGCGCGCGGCATCGCCTCGAACGGCGGCAATTCACCGACCGTCGGGTTCTATCTCGGCGACATTCCGCTCGATCCGCCGGCGATGGGCCAGATCGGCAAGGTGGTGATCGACCCGAATCTCTACGACCTCGACCGCATCGAGGTGCTGCGCGGCCCGCAGGGCACGCTGTACGGCTCGAGCTCGATGGGCGGCACGATCAAGGTGATCCCGCACGCGCCGGTGTTGAACCGGATCGACGGCTCGGCCGACGCGATGCTCTCGCACACCGACGGCGGGCGGGCGAACGGCTCGGCCGACCTCATGCTGAACTACTCGACCAGCGATTACTGGGCGGTGCGCGCGGTGGTCTCGGACGACTACCGCAGCGGCTGGATCAGCCGCACCGTGGTCAACCCGTTCCCCGCGGACGTGCTCGCGCTGAACGGGCCGCCGTGGACCCGCGGTGACGTCGCGAACACGCCTGCGCAGAGCATCACGCCGGACGTGAACCTCGAGCGGCAGCTGTCGGGCCGCGTGGAGCTGCTGATCCAACCGAACTCCAAATGGCGGGTGAACCTGCTCGCGCTCGGCCAGCAGATGAACATCGGCGGCTACGACGAGTTCGACCTGCCGCCGGGTCCGAGTCACCTGACCCACTACGAGCCGTATCCGATCGCCGAGCGGATCCATGACCGCGCCAGCATCTTCTCCGCGACGATCAAGGGAAAGCTCGGCTTCGCGGACCTGACGAGCGCGACCGGCTATTTCGAACGGCAGCCGTGGCAGGTGCAGGACGCGTCCGAAGCGACCTCCTGGACCCTCGA
>JAKBCG010000142.1 GCA_021808035.1 Pseudomonadota bacterium | reverse complement strand
CATCGAGGACGACCGCGGGGAACGCCGCTGGCACCGGATCGTGGGTCCGGACGAGTTCGACATGGCGGCCGACTACGTGAGCATGGATTCCCCGCTCGGCCGCGCGCTGCTGCGGCGCGCGGTCGACGAGGAGATCACCGTCGCGCTGCCGACCGGGCCGCGGCGGCTGACGATCCTCGAGATTCGCTACGATCCGCCGGCGTGACGGGGACGCGGTTCAGACCACGCGCACGTTCTTGAACTGCCACGGATCGTCGAGGTCGAGATCCTCCGGGAACAGTTCGCCGCGGCGCTCGAGCGGATTCCAGTCCGTGTATCGGCCGACGAGCCGGCCGAGATACGGCGCGCAGATCTCGAGCGGCCGCTCGAAGTCCATCTCGTCGGGCTCGACGATCCCGCGGTCGGGATTCTCGATCGCCCAGATCAAGCCCGCGAGCGCCGCCGAGGTGACCTGCAGGCTCGTCGCGCTGTTATGGGGTGCGAGACGGCGGGCGTCCTCGATCGCCAGGTGCGACCCGTACCAGTACGCGTTCTTCGCATGGCCCGCGAGCAGCACGCCGAGTTCGTCGACCCCGGCGACGATCTCGTCCATCAGGATCCGCTTGCGATCCTGGATCCGCCAGTTGCGCCCCGCGAGTTCGTGCACGGACAGCACCGCGTCGTCGCAGGGGTGGTACGCGTAATGTGAGGTCGGCCGGTACACGACGCGCCCCTGGTCCTCGACGGTGTAGTAGTCGGCGATCGAGATTGCTTCCGAATGGGTGATCAGGAATCCGTGGAAGGAGCCCGCGTCTGGCGTCCAGGTGCGCACCCGCGTGCTCGCGCCCGGCCGGTTCAGGTAGATCGCGCATCCTGAACCCCGGTGATGGCGACCGCCGTCGGCGGGGAAGTGCCGCTCGTGCGTTCCCCAGCCGAGCTCGGCCGGCTGCGAGCCCTCGCTCACGAATCCGTCGACCGACCAGGTGTTCACGAACTCGCCGACCCGCTTCGGCGTGCTCGCGACCTGCGTATCACGCTCCGCGACATGGATGACCTTGATCCCGAGCCGCTGCGCGAGTCGCGCCCACCCCGCGCGCTCGCTGGGCCGGGCGACCTGCACGCCGGTGTCGGCGGCGATGTTGAGCAGCGCCCGCTTGACGAGGTGCGAGACCATCCCGGGGTTCGCTCCATGGGTGAGCACCGCGGTGGGGCCGCCCGGGTGGCCCTGGCGCAATGCGAGCGCGCTCTCGCGCAACGCGTAGTTGCTGCGGCTCTCGACCGAGAGCGCCGGGTCGAAGTAACCGCCGGCCCACGGTTCGATGCAGGTGTCGAGGTACAGCGCGCCGCGCTCGCGCGCGAAGCGGATCAGCGCGAGGCTCGACACGTCCACCGACAGGTTCAACAGGAAATCGCCCGGCCCGAGCAACGGCTCGAGCACCGCGCGATGGTTCGCCTCGGTGAGCGGGCTCACGAGGAAGCGCGCGCCGTAGCCCTCGGCCTCCGCGCGTCCGGTCTCCTCCGCGGTCACGATCACGATCCGCCCGGCGCGGATCCCGACGTGCCGCAGGATCAACGGCAGGATGCCCCGACCGATGCTGCCGAACCCGACGAACACGATCTTGCCGCCGAATGCCACGTGCACCGCGTTCGCGCCCACTGCCTCATCCGTCATGGATTCGTCCGTCCCCGTACGTGAAGGTGTGCAGCGTAACCGGCGCGGCGCGGTGGGCTCAAGCGTCGCGCCAGTGCGGCGGGTAGGTCTTCGCGTAGTTCGGCAGGGCTTCGATGCGCTCGATCCAGCGCGCGAGCGCCGGATAATTGCGCTCGAGCGGCAGGAAGCGCGCACCGAGTTCGGCCGCCTCGGCGCGCCCGAGCGCGCGCAGCAGGAGTTTCAGCCACGGGAAGACCACCATGTCCGCGGCCGAGTAGTGCTCACCGACGATCCATCGCTCCTTGCTGAGCCGCGCCTCGAGCGTGCGCGCCTCGCGCGCGACGGTGTGCATCGCATCGGTGGTCGCGGGGTCGCCCGGCGCGGCCCGTCCCGCGAACACCGCGTCGACGATGCGCTGCGCGGCGGGCTCCGCGTACGCCTGGAACTCGCAGATCACCCGCATGATCACGCCGGCCTCCTCGGGACCGGCGCCGAAGATCGGCCGCTCGGGATAGCGCGCGTCGAGGTAGTAGAGCACCGCGAGCGACTCGAACACGACATAGTCGCCGTCCGTCAGCACCGGCAGCCGGCCGCGGGGATTGAGCTTGAGCATCGGCGGCGACTGGTGCTCCTGCTTGCCGAATTGCAGCAGCCGGGATTCGTACGGCAGCCGCTTGTGCTCGAGCGCAAGCAGCACGCGCCACGAGAAAGGGCTGCCGCTCCCCCAGTACAACGTGATCCCCATGCGCGCGGATTGTAACGGATGAACCGGCACCCCCACCTTGAGCTAAGCTGCGCCGATGGAATGGCGCCCGTTGATCGATGCGGCCGCGCTCGCGCGACATCTCGGCGATCGACGTCTCGTGCCGGTCGATTGCCGCTTCGACCTGCGGCATCCGACCGCGGGTCGCGACGCCTACCGGACGGCTCACCTGCCGGGCGCCCGCTACGCGAGCCTCGACGAGGACTTGTCGGCGCCGCCGACCGCGGGCAGCGGTCGGCATCCGCTGCCCGATCCGCAGCGCTTCGCGGCCTGGCTCGCGGGTCTCGGCGTCGGCGAGGACTCGGTCGTCGTCGCCTACGACGATGCGGGCGGCGCGTTCGCCGCACGATTGTGGTGGATGCTGCGCTGGATCGGTCACGACCGGGTCGCGGTCCTGGATGGAGGCTACGGCGCCTGGATCGCGGCCGGCGGCGCGCTCGAGACCGGCGAGACGGCGTCACCGACGCCGGCGACGTTGCCGGCTCGGCCGGACGCGACGGCCCATCTGACGACGGCCGAGGTCGAACACGCGCTCGCGGATCCGCGACGGGTGCTCGTCGATGCGCGCGCACCGGAGCGGTTCACGGGCGCGGTCGAGCCGCTCGACCGCATCGCCGGGCACGTGCCCGGCGCGCGCAATCACCCGTTCGCCCGCAACCTCGGGCCGGACGGCCGCTTCCTCGGCGCGACGGAGTTGCGCCGGCGCTGGGTCGACTTCCTGCGCGGCGCATCGCCCGCGGCGGTGATCTCGATGTGCGGATCCGGCGTCACCGCCTGCCACAATCTGCTCGCGCTCGAGATCGCCGGCTTGCGCGGCGCCAAACTCTACGCCGGATCCTACAGCGAATGGGTCGCGGACCCCGCCCGGCCCGTCGCGACCGGCGGCGAAGCGTGAACGCGCAATGCCTCGCGAGGCTCGAAAACCCCTGGTTTGCCAAGGTCGAAACCCTGGCGTAGCATCCCGCGGAGGTTCGTTCTCTAGATCATTTAGCGGACGTTCGGGAAGGGCGGCCCGCTTGATTGGATAGTGACCGGCCGAAGGGTCAGCCCGGGGCCACGCCGCGTGGTCGCGGGTTGCGTGTTGGAGCGGTGCGGGAGCGGACTCGACGATGAGAATCGAGACCGAGCGCCACGCGCCCACTGCGAGAGAGACCAGTTGAATGACGACGATCTACGTTGGCAATCTGCCGTTCTCGGCGACCGAAGACGAGGTCCGTAGCCTGTTCGAGCGCTACGGCAAAGTCGAATCCGTGAAGATGATCAACGATCGCGAGACGGGCCGTCCCCGGGGATTCGCGTTCGTCGACATGGCCGCGAGCGACGCGCAGAACGCGATTCAACAGACCAACGGCTTTCAGATGGGGGGGCGACCACTGCGAGTCAACGAAGCACAGGAGCGCGCGCCGCGTCCGAAGCCGATGGGCGGCGGCGGCGGCGGACCACGCCGCTGGTGATCGAGTCTCCCGCGGCCCTTTAAACGGCCGCGGGAGCGACGACCCGACCCGGGGGGGGGGATCGAGTCCCGTCGCAGCGGATGAAGTGCTCGAGCGGCCCGGCTTCGTCCGGTTGCCGGCCGTCACCACAGCGTCTTCAGTGCGGCGGCGACGTCGACGACCGGTCCCACGCCGGGCGGCACCGCGTGATCGCGCGCCGGCGCCGCGGGCGTGCACCGCTCGAAGCACGCGAGCACCGCATCGGTGAGGAAACGGCTCTTCGCGCCATAGACGTGCGCATCGCCGGTCCGCGGCTGCTGCGTGACCGCGTAGCGCAAGGGTGCGCACAAATGCAGCTCATTGCGCGCCCGCGTGATCGCGACGTAAAGGAGCCGCCGTTCCTCGTCGATCGCCTCGGGCTTGCCCGCGGCGAATTCCGACGGAAAGTTGCCGTCCGCGACGTTCAACACATAGACGTGGTCCCACTCCTGGCCTTTCGCCGAGTGGATCGTCGACAGCACGACGTAGTCCTCGTCCTTCGAGGCGTGCCGTGACCAGTCGCCGGTCGCCGCGGGCGGGTCGAGCGCGAGCTCGCTCAGGAATCGTTCGCGGGTCGCGTAGCGCGTGGCGAGCTGCTCGAGCTGCTCGAGGTCGCCGATGCGGGCTCGCGACGCCTCGTAGAGGCGCTCGAGCTGCGGTTCGTACCAGCGACGCGCCAGACCGACCTGACCGGGCCACGGCGTGCCGGGATCGGCGAGCGCGCGCAGCACCTCGCAGAATTCCGCGAAATCGGTCCGCGCGGGCGGCGGCGGCGGGAACGCGGCGAGCGCGGCGAGCGCGTGGCCGCCGGCCTCGAGGTGCGCGAGCGCTCGCTGCGCGATCGCGGGGCCGATGCCCGGCAGGAGCTTCAACACCCGCAAACCGGACACGGCGTTGCGCGGGTTGTCGGCCCAGCGCAGCACCGACAGCAGGTCCTTCACGTGGGCGGCGTCGAGGAACCTGAGTCCGCCGTATTTCACGAACGGGATCCCGCGCCGCGCGAGCTCGACCTCGAGCACGTCGCTGTGATGCGAACTGCGGAACAGCACCGCGCTGCGCCGGAGCGCGACGCCGTTCTCGCGCGCGGCCAGGATCCGGTCGGCGACGTAGGACGCCTGCGCGACCGCGTCGTCCAGCACCACGTAGAGCGGCTTCTGCGAGGCACGACGGCCGCCGCCGAGCGTCTTGCGGTGCTGGCGCCCCCCGTCGGCGATCAGCGCGTTGGCCGCGTCGAGGATCGGCTGGGTCGATCGGTAGTTCTGGGTGAGCAGCACCACCTCGGCCCGCGGCCGATAGCGCTCCGGGAAACCGAGGATGTTGTCGACCGACGCCGCCCGGAACGAGTAGATCGCCTGGGCGTCGTCACCGACGGCCGTCACGCCCGCGCCATCGGGCTTCAAGGCCTGCAGGATCTCGCCCTGCAGCCGGCTCGTGTCCTGGTACTCGTCGACCAGCACGTGGTCGAAGCGCTGTCCGAGATCGCGTGCGAGCGCCTCGCTCTGCATCATCGCGTGCCAGCACAGCAGCAAATCGTCGAAGTCGAGCAGGTGCTGATCCTGCTTGCGCAGCACGTACGCCCGGAACAACGCGCGCAGGTCCGCCTCCCGGTCGGCGGCCCACGGGTGCAGCTCCGCGATCGCGCGCGCGAGCGGCCAGCCGGTGTTCACGCGGTAGCTGTAGATCGCGAGGCAGCTGTCCTTGCGCGGGAACCGTCGATCCTGGCGGGACAAACCGAGCTCGTCGCGCAGCACGTCGATCAGGTCGGCGGCGTCGGAGCGATCGAGCACGGTGAACGCGGGGTCGAGACCGAGCCGGGGCGCATACAGTCGCAGGATCCGGTTGCCGATCGCATGGAACGTCCCCGCCCAGCCGAGGCGGGCGGCGAGTGCGCGCGAGGCAGCCCCGCCTGGCGTCGGCGCGCCGGTCTCGGCGAGAATCGTCTCGGTGCGCCGGACCATCTCCTGCGCGGCGCGGCGCGTGAACGTGAGCATCAGGATCCGCGCCGGATCGACGCCCTGGGTGACCAGGTGGGCGACGCGGTGCGCGAGCGTCGCGGTCTTGCCGGTGCCGGCGCCCGCGACGATCAACAACGGCCCCGCCTCGAACCGGCCCGCGGGTCCACGAGCCCCGTAGGTCGCCGCCTGGCGCTGCGCGGGGTTCAAGCGGTCGAACGCGCGCGGTGTCGGCGAAGTCATCGGGCGACTATACTGGAGCGCCTGTACGGATATCCAGATCCACCGCGTCCGGCGGATCGACCCTGCGTAAGGAGCGATGGTGCGCAAACCGGCCTTGATCGACAGCGTGGAGCGGCACCGCGGCCGCGTGATCCGGGCGATGACCGCCCGCCTGCGCGCGCCCGACGGAGAGGTCTACGAACACGACCTGGTTCGTCACCCCGGCGCCGCGGCGATAGTGCCGATCGACTCTGTTGGGCGCGTCTGCCTGGTCCGGCAATACCGGCTCGGGGTCGACGAGTTCTTGTGGGAGGTCCCCGCCGGCAAGCTCGACCGGAACGAGCCACCGGATGCCTGCGCGGTGCGCGAGCTGCGCGAGGAAACCGGGATCACCGCGGCGCGCTGGACACCGCTCGGGCGGTTCCTCCCGGCGCCGGCGATCCTCACCGAGGTGATCCATCTGTACCTCGCGGAGGAGCTCGAGATCGGCCCGCCGGCGCCGGAGGCCGACGAGGATCTCGAGGTGCGCTGGGTCGATCTCGACGAAGCGATCGACCAGGTCGCGACCGGCGAGATCGACGACGGCAAGACGGCGCTCGCGTTGCTGCGGGCGCGCCGACGACGTCGCCCGTG
>JAKBCG010000141.1 GCA_021808035.1 Pseudomonadota bacterium | reverse complement strand
CACAGAAAAGCGATCACCTCGGCGACCTCGCGCGGCTCGAGCACGCGATTGCGCGGATAGATCGCGGCCCGCTCGCTCCATACCTGATCGACGCCGATCCCGCGCCGCGCGGCCTCGGTCTTCGCCGAGCGTTCGGCCATCTCGGTGCGGACCCAGCCCGGCAGCACCGCGTTCGAGGTCACGCCGAACGGGCCCGCATCCTGCGCGACCGCGCGCGCAAGCCCGATCACGCCGTGCTTCGAGGCCGTGTACGCGCTTCCCGAACGCTCGGCCTTCTCGCCGGCGGTCGAACTCGTGAACACGAGCCGGCCGTAGCCGCGCTGGCACATCCCGCCGACCGTGAGCCGCGCAAGCTCGAACGGACCGTCGAGGTTGATGCGCATCGTCTCGCGCCAGACCTTCGGATCCTGCTCCCAGACGAGCCGCTCGTGCGCCGAGCCGATCCCGTGGTTCACGACCAGCAGGTCGATCGGCCCGAGGCGCCGCTCGGTCTCCTGCACCGCGAGCGCGCAGCCCTCCGGCGTGCCGAGATCCGCAGCGACGTAATCCACGCCTACGCCCGCGAGCTCGGCGGCGCTGCGCGCAGTGATCATCACCCGCGCGCCTGCGTTCGCGAGCAACAGCGCCACTTCGCGGCCGATCCCTCGTCCGCCGCCGGTCACCAACGCCACTCGTCCCTTCATGCCAGATTTCTCCCGTGACGGGGACCGCGGCGACGCCGGCGCTGCGCGATGCAACGCCGGCGACCCGGTCATCGTCGATTAATCGTCAATAGGACATCACGCAACCGCCGGCCCCGCCGTTGTCGGCGTTGCTCCACAGCGGCTGGACCGGAAACACCGAGCCGCCGAGGGTCTCATCCGCAGTCGCCGAGTTCCACGCGCACTTGTCGCCGATCTCCGATCCCTTGGAATCGGTCCATCCGGTGCTCGGGAACGGATCCGTGACCGACTCGGCCATTTCATGACCCGCGACGATCGTGATCCCCGCGTCAGCACCGAGGTTGTTGAAGTTCGCGCCGCAATTCGCGCCCGCATCGGTGATGTATGGCAGATTCGTATAAGAGAGGTTGCCGTACGCGGAACTCGTCGAACTGTGCCACGCGCAGTATTGCGTCCCGAAGCCCGAGGAGTTGTTACCGGTCGCGGTCGCGATCACGTACTGCACGTTCGCGTTGGCGCTCGCCGAAGTGTT
This sequence comes from Pseudomonadota bacterium, assembly GCA_021808035.1. Classification (GTDB taxonomy): domain Bacteria; phylum Pseudomonadota; class Gammaproteobacteria; order Steroidobacterales; family Steroidobacteraceae; genus Bog-1198. The sequence continues at coordinate 5,507 of JAKBCG010000141.1, read as the reverse complement.
GCCGAAGTGGCCCGCAGCCTTCACCGCCTCGGCCGCGATCTGCGACTGCTTCGGATGCGTCGGCGCGAGGCTCTGGTGGTCGTACCAGAAGGACACGTACATCGGCGAATTGCCGGCTGCCGTCCCCTGGCCGTTGCAGAAGATGGTCCCGCTGGCGACCCCCTCGCAATATTGGGTATCGGTCGCGGACCAGTTGCTTCCCGAGAGCGCGGCATAGAACGACTCGAGCGTCGCCGCCTCGTGGCTCGGATCGTTGTTGTTCCACTGCGAGCCCCAGAAGACCACGTAGATCGCGGGCGCGGTTTGCACCCCGACCCCGCCGCTGCCGCCGTGGTACGAGAGGCTGCTGCTGCCGCCTGAACTCGGGCGCGATTTACCCTGCGCCAGCGCGCGCTGCGCCGCTTCGACCGTCGCGTGCACCATCGCGACCGGCTGGCCGGCCTCGAGGTGCCGTGGGCCGCCCGCGAGACCGACGTCGCCGGCCGCGGCCGTGCCGACGGCCAGCACGAGGCTCGCGAGCCCGAGCGACGACGCGAGGAGCATGGTTCGAAGTGAGCCCGATTTCCCTGTTTTCATTATCGTGGTTCTCCTGAAGATCGCGGGCAGCGGAGGCCGCCGCTTCACGCGGACGTGGACGATTGACTCCCTCGGGCATTCTGCCACGAGCGCGTCCCCCTCGCGAAGACGGACCCGCGACTGCCGCCCTCACCCGCATCGAAGATCCGGTTAAGTTAAACTCGATCGCGGCCGCCGACCCGGCGCCGCCCATCGCACGATCGAGGAGCGATTCCGATGAACATCTTGCGCCACACCACCGCGCTGTTCGGCCTGACCCTTGCGTTGCTGCCCTGGAGTCACGCGGCGCAGGCGGCCGATCGGACCGCGGAGCTCGCGGCGCTGCATGCCGCGGACGACGCCTGGGTCGCCGCCTACAACGCCGGCCAGGTCGAGCCGATCGTGCAGCTCTACGACCAGCATGCGGTGGTCTTCCCGCCCGGTCTGCGACCGGTGCGCGGTTCGGCCGCGATCCGGGCATACCTCACGAAGGACGACGCGGCGTTCGTGCGCAGCGGCTTGGTCTACCGGCTCGTGGGCCCACGCGACGGCGGAATCTCGGGCAAGCTCGGCTGGGTGTCGGGCAACTATCTCGTGAAGGACAAGACCGGTCGGATCGTGGACCGCGGCTGGTACTTCTCGGTCTCGCGCCTCGAGGGCGGCCGTTGGCTCTACGTGCGCGACACCTGGAACTCGGATCCGGCGGGCACCGCGCACTGAAAACGCGCCGCCGGTGATTGACGCGCGGACGGGCCGGCATATACCCTCAGGCTGCGCCGCGTAGAACGTCGATCATGCCCAAGAGAAGCTTCGGGCGCGGGATCTCGATGCGCTCGATCGGGGTGATGCTCGCGTCGTCAACGCTGTCGGTCTCACTCGCGGTCGCACGCACGCCTGCGGTCACCGCCGCGCGTGCCTTGCGACCCGGCGACACGGTGAACTACCGGGTCGACGCCCGCCGTCGCGCCGAATTCGCCGTCACCGTGCCCGCGAACCAGACGGTGCAGGTGCGCATCACGCAGATGCGGCATTTCACGCAGCTCGAATTGCAGGCGCCGCGCGGCGCGGCGCCCGAGCCGCGCTTCTGCGACAGCGGCAAGGGCGCGCTGATCCGCGCGACGCTGGTCACCGCGGCCGGCGGGACGTATCGCCTGACGCTCACACCCTATGATCCGCACCAAGCGGCCAGCGGCCGGATCCATGTCTCGGCGCCGCGTGCGCCCACGGCCGTCGATCGCGAGCGTGCTATGGCCGAGCAGGACCTCGCGCGCGCGGAGTGGGCGCGCCACCGCGGCGCGCCCGCCAGCTGGCCGGGGGCGCTCGCGGACTATCGCGAGGCACGCGGTCTCTCGCGACGGATCGGCGACGAGCGGCTGCTGCGGGCGACCCTGGTCGGCGAGGCGCGCCTCGATATGTTCGAGCGCGGCGACTATGCGGCCGCGGTACCGCTCGCGCGCGCGGCGGTCACGCTGCCCGATCGCGGCGACCAGCCGGGCGAGGCGCTCGCCTGGAAGACGCTCTCGTCGGCGGATGCCTACCAGGCTCGCTATCCAGCGGCGATCCAGGCTGCGCGGCAGGCCTTGCGGCTGTATCGACGCACCGGCGACCGGTACTGGCAGGACGTCGTCCTCGGCAATCTCGCGTACACCGAGTACGAGACCGGTCGCACCGCACTGGCGCTGCGCACGGCCAACCAGTCACTCGCGATCGCCCGGGCCATCGGGGATGCATTCGGGGTGGACTTCGACCTCGAGGCGATTGCGGAGTTTCACCGCGGACGCGGAGAGTTCGATCAAGCGTTTGCCGATTTCCGGCGCGCACTCGATGCGCTGCGCCGGCAGCCCTACCCGGATCGCGAGGCGGCGGTGTGGAACGGCCTCGGCGAACTGTACGAATCGCTCGGCGAGCCGGCCGATGCGCGCGCCGCGCTCGCGAAGGCGCTGCGGATCGCCGATGCGGCGCACGACGCCGCGACGCAGCTCGAGGTGCTGGTCAATCTCGCGGATGCGAACCGCGACCAGGGCGATGCGCACGCGGCATTGGTCGCCGACCTCGCGGGCGTGCGCCGCGCGGCGGCGCTCGGCTTGCCGCGCGAGCAGTCCTTCCTGCTGCTCGGGCTCGGCCGTGACTACGCCGCGCTCGGCGAGCAGCGGCGTGCGCGCGCGGCGTATCGGCGCGCGATCGCGCTCGCGGAAAAGATCGGTCAATTCGACAGCGAGGCGGCCGCCTGGCTCGCGCTCGGCGACCTGCAGGCGGTCGAGCGGGACCCGCGCGCCGCACGGACCGACTACCGGCGCGCACTGGCGCTGTGGCGCCGGCAATCCGCGCGGCTCGGCATGGCGAGCGCCGAGGGCAGCCTCGCCCGTCTCGACTGGCGCCAACACGCGCTCGATCGGGCGCAACGGCATATCGATCGGGCCGTGAATCTGATCGGATCGGTCCGGTCGACGCTCGCGACGAAACAACTGCGCACCGCCTACTTCGCGTCCGAGCACGCGTACTACGACCTCGGCGTGCGCATCCTGATGGCACTGCGGCAGGCGCATCCCGGGGCGGGTGATGCGCGCGCGGCACTTCGCCTCGCGGAACGCGCGCGGGCGCGCACGCTCCTCGATGCGTTGAGCGGCGCCGCCCGCGTCAGCCCGACGCTGCTGCCCGCGCGCCTGGCGCGCGCGATGCGTCGCACCGATGCCGAACTCGATGCGGCCTATGCGGATTCCAACGCAGCACTGCAGGATCCCGCCGCAAATCCCGTACGTCTCGCATCGCTGCGACGGCGGATCGACGCGCTGCGCGAGGAGCGGGGCCGGCTCGAGGCGCTGGCGCGCTCGAGCAGCCGCCGGTACGCGGCGTTCGCGGATGCGCGGCCGATGCCGCTGCGCGAGCTGCAGCAGCACCTGCTCGGCCCCCGCGACGCGGTGCTCGAGTATTGGATCGGTGCGCGTCGCGGGGTGGCCTGGCTGATCCGCGACCGCCGGATCACGACCCTGCCGCTCGCCGGGGCCCGGCAGCTCGCGCCCGAGGTGCGGGCGTTTCGGGAAGCGCTGACCGCGCGTTCCCGAACACCGCCCGGCGAGAGCCTCGAACGTCGCAACGCACGCATCGCCCGGGCCGATGCTCGTGCCGCCGCCCTCGCCGGTCGGCTGGGCGCGCAGCTCCTGCCCACCCTCCGGCGGTTGCAGGGCATCGATACGCTCTACGTGGTGCCCGACGGCCCGTTGTTCGGCGTCCCGTTCGCGGCGCTGCGGCCCGCGGACGACCCGCAGGCGCTGATCGAATCCATCGCCGTCGTCGAGGAGCCGTCCGCAGCGGTCATGGCCCAGCTGGCGCGGGATCCCGTGGCGGACCGCGCCGCGCCGGATCGAGGACCGCCATCGATCGCGGTGTTCGCCGACCCGGTGTACGGCGCCGGCGACCCACGGATCCTCGCGCGCACGCCCGCGACGACCCCGCGCATCGCCTCGCTCCGCTGGGCGGCGGCCGCGCGGCTTGCGCATCTGCCACGGCTGCCGGCTTCCGCCCGCGAAGCGCGCGCGATCGCAGGCTTCGACGAAGCCGGGACCACGCTTCACATCGGATTCGGCGCCACGGTGCAGGCGGTGCGCCAGACGCCGTGGTCGCATTTCACCGTAGCGCATTTCGCCGTCCACACCTTGCTCGACGCCGATCATCCTGCGTTGTCCGGGCTGGTGTTCACCCGCTTTCACCGCGATGGCGCACCGGAACCGGACGTGCTGTGGCTGCGCGACATCTACGCGCTCGACATGCCGGTCGACCTGGTGGTACTCAGCAGTTGCGATACCCTCGGCGGACGCGACGTGCCGGGCGAGGGTCTGGTGGGGTTGTTCCGGGCGTTCCTGATGGCGGGCGCTCATGCGGTGCTCGGCACGCTCTGGAGCGTCGAGGACCGGGCCACCGATCGGCTGATGCGGTCCTTCTACGCCGGACTCCTGCCGGGACGGCTCGCACCGGCACGAGCGCTGCAGCGGGCGCAGCAAGCATTCATCCGCTCCACGCACGATTCGGCGCCGTATTACTGGGCAGGGTTCTCGATCGAAGGCATGGGGGCGCCGCTGCGGTGAACGATTCGAGCCCACGGGACGCGACCGCGCGATGGCAGCTCGACGAGGACGCGCTGCGCGCGTTGCTGCGCATGCTCGATGTCGACCCGACGCGGGCGGCGCACGAGTATGAGCGGCTCCGGGCGCGTCTGGCGCGCTATTTCTCGCTGCACGGCGTGCCGCACGCGCTCGAGGCCACGGACGAGGCGTTCAACCGCATCGCCAGGCGCCTGAGCGAAGGGGAATCGGTGTTGAACGTCGAGGCGTATCTCGCGGGGATCGCCCGGCTGGTGATGCTCGAGGAGCGCCGCAAACTCGAGCGCGAGCGCGCGGCGCTCGTGCGCCTGGTCGGACCCGAAGCGAAGGAGGCGCCAGCGCCGGACGATCCATCGCCACCGGAGGAGGTGCTGCGCGCGGCATTCGAGGCCGGGCTCGCCGAGCTGCCGCGGGACGCGCGCGAGATGCTGGCCGACTATTACCGCGGGGACGGCGGCGAGCGGATGCGGGCGCGGGAAGCGATGGCCCGCCGCCTCGGGCTGTCGATCCACGCCCTGCGCAACCGGATGCTGCGCTTGCGCCAGCGGCTGGAACGGACCGTGCACCGCCAGTTGGACGCCGAGGCGCGTGACGTCGCGCCCCGCGCGGACACTAACCCACAGGAGGATCGCTAGATGCGGGTGCCGGGCGAGATCTCGCGCGAACGGTTCCTCGCCTACCTGCTCGGGGAACTACCGGCCGAGGAACTGTCGGCGCTCGATCGACGGATCCTCGCCGACGAGGAATTCGCCGCCGCGCTCGACGCGCTGCGGACCGACTGCCTGGACGATTACGCGCTCGGCCGCGGTTCCGGCGCGGAACGCGACCGGATCGCCCGCGCGCTGCATCTTGCCG
>JAKBCG010000140.1 GCA_021808035.1 Pseudomonadota bacterium | reverse complement strand
AGGGCTTGGAGAGCTTCTTCAGCTCTTCGGTCGCCTCGGCGACCGCATGGTCGATGCCCCGCTTGATGTCCATCGGGTTGTGGCCGGCCGCGACCGCCTTCAGGCCCTCGCGGATGATCGCCTGCGCGAGCACGGTCGCGGTCGTCGTGCCGTCGCCCGCCTCGTCGGAGACGTTCGAGGCGACTTCCTTGACCATCTGCGCGCCCATGTTCTCGAACTTGTCCTTGAGCTCGATCTCTTTCGCGACCGACACGCCATCCTTCGTCACGGTCGGAGCGCCGAAGCTCTTGTCGAGAACCGCGTTGCGGCCCTTGGGGCCGAGCGTCACCTTGACCGCGTTGGCCAGGATGTTGACGCCCTTGAACATGCGTTGCCGGGCATCGTCGCTGAAACGTACGTCTTTAGCTGCCATTTGAAAATTACCTCTGCTCGCTAATTTGATTTCTTCGGGGAATTCGGTTGGGTCGTCTACTTGCTCTCGACGACGGCCATCACGTCTTCTTCGCGCATGACGACCAGCTCTTCTCCGTCCATCTTGACTTCGGTGCCGCTGTACTTGCCGAACAGCACCTTGTCGCCGACCTTCAGGTCGAGCGGCCGGATTTCCCCGGACTCGAGGATCTTGCCCTTGCCGACGGCGAGGACCTTCCCGAAGGTCGGCTTCTCGGCGGCCGTATCGGGGATCACGATCCCGCCCGGAGACTTGCGCTCCTCTTCCTCTCGTTTCACGATGACGCGGTCATGAAGGGGACGAATCTTCATAAGACAAGACTCCTCAAGCGTTAGGGGTTCGGGAAATGGGTCAAATAGAGCGAAGGCTGTTAGCACTCCCTTCTATTGGCTGCTAATAATAGCGACGGAATTTGCCGTTTCAAGGGTGCCCGTCGTCCGATTCATTGAGATATCGTTTGCCCATGCGTCCCCACCTCCATTTGGCCCGTCCCCATTGGGTATTACCTTGCATTGCAGCAGCCGTGCTGGCGCGCGGTGCGGTCGCCCGCCCCTGGTGGGATTCCGCCGAGGTGGCCAATGCCGGCGATTTCCTGCCCGCCGATCAGGCCTTTCGCGTATCCGCTGACCTCGCCGGTCGACGTCTCACGGTCCACTGGGACATCGCGAGCGGCTATTACCTGTACCGCAGCCGGATCCACATCCGCGTGCAGGGTGCCGGGCGGCTGGCGAGCGGCTGGCGGCTGCCCCCCGGGATCGCCCACACCGATCGCTATTTCGGGCCGCGGCAGGTGTATTTCCATGCGGTGGATGCGAGCGCGGAGCTCGCCCGCACTTCGGCCCAAGCCGCGGCGCCACGGCTGCAAGTGAGCTACCAGGGCTGCGCGCAAGCCGGCCTGTGCTATCCACGCATCGTGCGGACGCTGGTACCGGAGCGCGTCGCGCCGTCCTCGCCGGTGCCGGTGCGACGATGAGTCGCGCGACCCCATGGCTCGCGGCGACGGCCGCGCTCGCGGCGGCCTGGGTCGGCGGTCGCGCGTATCTCGCGCACGAAGCGCCGGTTCATCTCGCGAACACCGGCATCGCCGTGCCGGTCGGGGAGGCGAGTCCGCCGAGTCCCGCCGATCGGATCCCCGATCCCCGGGTCGGCCCACTGCCCGGCGTACGGATCCCGCGGCGCCTGCCGGCGTTTCGCCTGAACGACCTGGCCGGCCGGCCCGAGTCGATCACGCGCTTCGCCGGTCGTTCGCTGATCCTGAATTTCTGGGCGACCTGGTGCGCACCCTGCCGGCGGGAGATTCCGCTGCTCCAGAGGATCGATCGTGAGTGGCAGGCGCACCGCTTCACGGTCGTCGGCATCGCCGTGGATCGGCGCCCGGCGGTGGCCGCATTCGTACGACGATTCAAGATCGCCTACCCGATCCTGCAAGGGGATCGGCAGGCGCTCGGTGTGGTCACCTCGCTCGGCGTCGCCTCCCCGGCGTTTCCGTTCACGGTCTTCACCGATCGACGCGGCGAGATCGTCGCGCTGTACCTCGGTGAGTTGCATCGGCCGCAGATCGAGTTGATCCTAGACACGGTCCGGGAGGTCGATGACCACCGGATCACGGTCCCGGCGGCGCAGCGTGCGATCGCCGCGGGCCTCGACCGCCTGCGCCGGGGCACGACCACGACCTGAGGCCGGGAAATCGCGATTTCGCGGCAAGATCGCCGGGGATCGAACCTAATTATTGCCAATTCGGCGCCTGTTCCGGTTATCATTCCCGACCTCGCTGTCATGACGACACCAACAAAACGCAACGGCTGATGGCTCGCGTCCTGCTGCTGAACGGCCCCAATCTGAATCTGCTCGGGTCCCGGGAACCGCAACTCTACGGTTCGTCGACGCTCGCCGACATCGAACGCGGCCTCGAGGCGCGCGCGCGCGCGCTCGGCCTCGCGCTCGAATGCCTGCAGAGCAACGCCGAGCACGTGCTGATCGACAAGATCCACGCCGGCGCACGCGGCGGCATGGATTTCCTGATATTCAACCCCGGCGCATTCACTCACACGAGCGTCGCGCTGCGCGATGCGATCCTCGCCGTCGGAGTGCCGTTCATCGAAGTGCATCTCAGCAACGTGTTCGCGCGCGAGCCGTTCCGCCACCATTCCCATTTCTCCGACATCGCGGTGGGCTGCATCTTCGGGCTCGGCCCGATGGGCTACGAATTCGCACTGGAGGCGGCCGCACGCCGGCTGTCGGCCTCCACGTCGCGTCGTTGATCGAAATCAAGCTGGAGGGATTCCCCACGATGGACATTCGCAAGGTCAAGAAGCTCATCGAGCTGCTCGAGGAATCCGGTATTTCGGAGCTCGAGATCTCGGAGGGCGAGGAGTCGGTACGGATCAGCCGCCATCCGCGCGGCGCGGTCACGTTCGCCTCCCCGGCGATCGCCGCGGCGCCGCCCGCGCCGCCCGCGCCGGTCGCGATCGGTGCGCCGGCGGCACCGTCCGCCGCGGAGCGCAAGGCGCTCGCGAACGAGCGCACCGTGACCTCGCCGATGGTCGGCACCTATTATTCGGCGCCGTCGCCCGACGCGCAGACGTTCGTGGAGATCGGCGACGAAGTGCGCGTCGGCCAGACCCTGTGCATCATCGAAGCGATGAAGATGATGAACCAGATCGAGTCGGACAAGGCGGGCAAGGTCGCCGCGATCCTCGCGAAGAACGGCGATCCGGTCGAATTCGGCCAGCCGCTGTTCGTGATCGAATAACGCCGATGCTCGAGAAAGTCGTCATCGCCAATCGCGGCGAGATCGCGCTTCGAATCCTGCGGGCTTGCCGCGAGCTCGGGATCAAGACCGTCGCGGTGCATTCGACCGCCGACCACAACACCAAGCACGTGCTGCTCGCGGACGAGACGGTCTGCATCGGTCCACCGCAATCCGCTGCCTCGTACCTCAACATGCCGGCGATCATCAGCGCCGCGGAGGTCACCGATTCCGTCGCGATCCATCCCGGCTACGGCTTCCTGTCGGAGAATGCGGATTTCGCCGAGCGCGTCGAGAAGAGCGGGTTCATCTTCGTCGGCCCGCGCGCCGAGACGATCCGGATGATGGGTGACAAGGTCTCCGCGATCAAGGTCATGAAGGCCGCGGGGGTTCCCTGCGTGCCCGGCTCCGACGGCCCGCTCGGTGATGACGCGGACGAGAATTTCCGCATCGCAAAATCCATTGGCTACCCGGTGATCATCAAGGCATCGGGTGGTGGCGGCGGACGCGGGATGCGGGTCGTGCACTCCGACGCGGCGCTGCAGAACTCGATCAGCGTCACCAAGGCCGAGGCGCTCGCGGCCTTCGGCAACGCTCAGGTCTACATGGAGAAGTTCCTCGAGCGGCCGCGCCACATCGAATTCCAGGTGCTCGCCGACAACTACGGCAACGTCGTGCATCTTGGCGAGCGCGATTGCTCGATGCAGCGCCGCCATCAGAAGGTCGTCGAAGAGGCGCCGGCGCCCGGTCTGACCGCCAAGCAGCGCAAGATGATGGGCGAACGCTGCGCACGCGCGTGCCGCGAGGTCGGCTATCGCAGCGCCGGAACCCTCGAGTTCCTGTACCAGGACGATGAGTTCTACTTCATCGAGATGAACACCCGCGTGCAGGTCGAGCACCCGGTCACCGAGCTCGTGACCGGAATCGACATCGTGAAGGCGCAACTGCTGATCGCCGCGGGGGAGCCGCTCCAGTTCCAGCAGGGCGACGTCGAGATCCGCGGACACGCGATCGAGTGCCGGATCAACGCGGAAGACCCGAAGACCTTCGTGCCCTCCCCCGGGATGGTGAAGCTGTGGCATGCGCCCGGCGGACCGGGGGTCAGGGTGGACAGCCACGTATACACCGGCTATTCCGTGCCGCCATACTATGACTCGTTGATCGCGAAGATCATCACCTATGGCGACACCCGCGACACCGCGATCGCACGCATGCGCAACGCGCTCGCGGAACTGGTCGTCGAAGGCATCAAGACGAACGTGCCGCTGCACCAGGAAATCTTCGCGCACTCGGCGTTTCGCCAGGGAGGCACGGATATCCATTATCTGGAGCGACGGCTCGGGATCAAGTGAGCCGTCGCGGGCGGTGCGGCGATGGCGTACTTCGAAATCGAGCTCCCGCTGCGCGGCGGCGATGCGCAAGCCGTCGAAGCGGCGCTGACCGGGGCGGGTGCGACCGCGATCTCGTTCCTCGATCGCGGCGACGAGCCGATCCTCGAGCCGCGGCCGGGTGAGTTCCGGCTTTGGGCGGACACCGTCGTGCGGGCGTTGTTCGACGACGCGCTCGATCCGGCGGCCTGTCTCGCGCATCTGGCGGCAGCGCTCGATCCGCGGGTCATCGCCGACGCGACGCTGCGGCGGGTGGCCGACCGTGCCTGGGAGCGCGAATGGCTCAAGGACTGGAAACCGATGCGTTTCGGCACCCGGTTGTGGATCGTGCCGACGTTCGCACCCGCGCCGCAGGAGCCCGGCGCGATCGTGGTCAGGCTCGACCCGGGCCTCGCGTTCGGCACCGGTACGCATCCGACCACGGCGCTGTGCCTCGAGACGCTCGCGGCGCTCCCGCTCGAGGGCCTGGACGTGCTCGACTTCGGCTGCGGCTCCGGGATCCTCGCGATCGCGGCGCTGAAACTCGGCGCCGCGCGGGCGCGGTGCGTCGACCTCGATCCGCAGGCGTTGAGCGCAACGCTCGCGAACGCCGCGGCGAACGGCGTCGCCGGCCGGATCGACGCCGCGGCGGCGCAGTCGCCGTTGGCGACGTTCGACTGCGTGCTCGCGAACATCCTCGCGGGGACGCTGATCGAGATCCGCGAACGGCTCACGGCCGCCTGTCGTCCGGGCGCGGCGCTCCTGCTGTCCGGGATACTCGCGTCGCAGGTGGATCCGGTGATCGCCGGTTACCGTGAATCGTTTGATATCGTGGGGGTCTCGCGGCGGGACGATTGGTGCTGCATACGGGCCCGTCGCCGGACCGGCGCGGATCGCTGAGGGGAGAGTCGATGTACACGCAATGCCCGCGATGCGACACGATCTTTCGGGTCTCCGCCGAGATACTGCGCGCGGCCGCCGGGCAGGTTCGCTGCGGCCGATGCGGCGCCGCGTTCAGCGCCCTCGCGCGTCTCGAGGAACGGCCCGAGGACTTTCCGTCCGGCGGCGACTCGCGGGTTGATCAGGATCGCCGCGCCGAGCGGATCCTGGAGTCCGGCACGGAGGCGGACGAACGGCCGCCGCGAAGCGACGAGGACCCGATGCGCGACGCTCCCTCGACCGAGGACTTCGGCGAGCGGATCGAGCGACTGCGGATCGTCGGTCCGCCGTTCTCCGCGGACGATGAATCGCTCGAATTCACCGTGCCGCCCGGCGACCTCGATCGGGTGTTCATCGCGCCGGCGCACATCCATCCAGCCATGCCCGACGCGGCCACGGATCCCGACGCGGCGAGCCCGGAAGCGGCGGCGGGCGCGGATGCCGCGTTCGAGGAGATCGTGATCGAAACCGCGATCGAGTTCCCGAGCGACGCGGACCTCGACTTGCCGGCCGGCGCGGCAGCCGAACCCGCGACGTCCGAACTCGAGACCGAGACCGGGCTCGAGCCGGCATCCGACCGCGGGTCCGGCTTCGAGCCCGCGACGTCATTCGAGCCTGCGACGTCATTCGAGCCCGCGACGTCACCGGCGTCGGCAAACGCATCCGAGGATGCGACCTCATCCGAGCCCGCGGCGACGCCCGGGTCCGCAGCCGCCGCCGATGCGGCCTTGCTCGCCGCCGCCACCCGTGCGGCGACCCAGCCGTTGCCCGACCGTCCGCGGCACCGCGCCGCGATCGCGCTCTGGAGCGTGCTCGCAACGCTCCTCGTGTTGCTGCTCGCCGCGCAGATCGTCAATCGCGAGCGTGAATTCATCGTCGCGCATACGCCGTTCGGCGAACCGCTGCGCGCCCTGTATGCGCGCCTCGGCCTGCGCCTGCCGATCCCCGCCGACCTTCGCGACTACCAGCTGCGCCAGTGGGGCGTCACCGGCGATCCGGCAGCGCGCGGGATCTTGCGCGTGCGGGCGAGCATCCTGAACACCGCCGCGGCATTCCAGCCCTACCCCTGGCTGCGCGTCACGCTGACCGACCGCTTCGGCAACCGCGTCGGCATGCGCGACTTCGCCCCGCGCGAATATCTCGGCAAGCCGTCCACGATGATGGCGCCGGGACAGCGCGCCGACGCGACCCTGAA
>JAKBCG010000139.1 GCA_021808035.1 Pseudomonadota bacterium | reverse complement strand
AGCGGCAGCCGCAAGCCGAGCGCCTCGATCACGTCGGCGCTTCCGCAGCGGCTCGACACGGAGCGGTTGCCGTGCTTCACGACGGGCAGGCCGCAGGCCGCGGCCAGCAGCGCCGCGCCGGTCGACAGATTCAGGCTACCCGATGCGTCACCGCCGGTGCCGACGATGTCGACCGCGTCGAGCGGCGGCGGCAGCTTCGGGCGGCGGGCGAGCGAGCGCATCGCGCTCGCAAAGCCGCGCAACTCGTCGGCGGTCACTCCCTTCGCGCGCAAGGCCGCGAGCACCGCTCCCGCGAGCGCCGGCGGGGTCTGCGGTTCGGCCAGCGCCTCGAGCAACTCGACGGCCCGCGCCTCGTCGAGGTCGCGCCGCTCGAGCAGCGCGTCGAGCATCTCTCGCACCGTCGACACCGTCAGGCCTTGAGAAAATTCGCCATGATCCGCGGGCCTTCGGGCGTGAGCACGCTCTCGGGGTGGAACTGCACGCCTTCGATCGGCAGCGTCTTGTGACGCACGCCCATGATCTCGCCCTCCGGCGTGCGGGCGGTGACCTCGAGCGCATCGGGGAACGTCGCGGGCTCGGCAATCAGCGAATGATAGCGCCCCGCGGCGAACCCCTGCGTCAGGCCCGCGAACACGCCTCGGCCGTCGTGCGAGACCGGGGATACCTTGCCGTGCATCAAACGGCCGGCGCGCACGACCCGGCCGCCGAACGCCTCGACGAGCGCCTGGTGGCCGAGGCACACGCCGAGGATCGGTCGTCGGCCGGCGAACGCCGTGATCATCGCGAGCGACACGCCGGCGTCGCGCGGCGTGCCCGGCCCGGGCGAGATCACCAGGTGGCTGGGATCGAGCGCGAGCGCCTCGTCGACGCGGATCGCGTCGTTGCGACGGACGTCGACCTCGGCGCCGAGCACCAGGAAGGCCTGCACCAGGTTGTAGGTGAACGAGTCGTAGTTGTCGATCAGCAGCAGCTTCGGCGCACCCATGGTTACAGTCCCTCCGCGGCGAGCGCCAGCGCTCGGCGCAGCACCGCGCTCTTGGCGAGCACCTCTTCGTATTCCGCGCGCGGCGCGCTGTCGGCGACGATCCCACCGCCGGCCTGGTAGCTGTACCGGTCGCCGCGGAACACCAGGGTGCGAATCGTGATCGCCTGATCCATGTCGCCCTGCCGGCCGAAGTAGCCGACGGTGCCGCCGTAGAGCTCCCGGCCGACCGGCTCGAGCTGGTCGATGATCTGCATCGCCCGCACCTTCGGTGCGCCGACCAGGGTGCCCGCCGGGAACGTCGCGGCGAACAGGTCGAACGCATCGTGCCCGGGCGCGAGCCGGCCACCGACGCCGCTGACGATGTGCATCACGTGACTGTAGCGTTCGATCACGCGATACGGATCGACGGCGACGGTGCCGGCGACCGCGACCCGTCCGAGGTCGTTGCGGGCGAGGTCGACGAGCATCACGTGCTCGGCGTTCTCCTTCGGATCGGCCCGCAATTCCGCCTCCAGCGCGGCGTCGCGCGCCGCATCGTCGCCGCGCGGCCGCGACCCCGCGATCGGGCGCAGCTGCGCGACCCCTCGATGCAGCTTCACGAGCGCCTCGGGCGAAGATCCGACGACCGTGAGATCGCCGAGCTCGCAGAAATACATGTAGGGCGACGGATTGAGCAGCCGCAGCGCGCGATACACCTCGAACGGCGACAGCAGGCACTCGCCGTCGAAGCGCGACGACAGGACCAGCTGGTAGACGTCGCCGGCGGCGATGTGCGCCTGCGCCCGCCGTACGCCCTCCGCATGCGCGGCCTCGCTCAAGGACGGCGTCGCCGGCGAGAAGCGCCCGCCGGCGCGTGCACTCGGCACCGCGCCCCGCAACGCGGCGATGACCTCCCGCCGCAGCGCCTGTCGTTCCGACTCGCTGCCGTCGTGCAACAACGCAACGCCTCGCGTCAGATGATCGAAGACGAGCAGGGATCTCGGTGCGACGTAGTGCGCATGCGGCACGGCGGTGGCATCCAGGCTGCGCCCCGGCAGGCGTTCGAAGTACCGGACCGCATCGTACGCGGTGTATCCGACGAGTCCTCCGGACAGCGGCACGCCCGGCAGTTCGGGCTTCGGCTGGGGTGCGGCGGCGAGCGCGGTGCGCAGCGTATCGAGGAATTCCCGCCGGGATCGCGGCCGCGGCGCGCGCGCATCACCGATCGTGACGCCGTCCGCGTCGATCCGCAGCTCGAGGCAGTCACCGAAGCCGATGAACGAATAGCGCGCCAGCCGCTCGCCTCCCTCGACGCTCTCGAGCAGGAAGCGGGGCCGGAACGGAGCGAGCTTCAGATACGCGGAAACCGGGGTATCGAGGTCCGCGGCGATGTCGAAAGGCGCTTGCATGGGCGATATTCCGCAACGAAATCCATGGACAAGAAAAAACCCATCGCCGGCTGAGTCGGAGATGGGTTCTGGTGATCGAACGAAAGACGGTGATTTTAAGCGAAACCGGCCAGGCCCCTCTCCTTACGACGGGCTACGCCACCACCACCGGGCGCACGAGTTGTATCGCATTTCACGCATGGGGATCAGTATCGCCGCGATGCGCGGTCAGCGTCAAGACGGCCGCGGCGGCCTGGTGCGCTTCGCCGCGGCCTCGAGGTCCTTCTTGTACCGCCGGCTCGCCTCGACGAAGCGCGGCGTGAGTCCGACGTCCTCGTAGACCGGATCGCCTTGATCGTCGCGGGAGATCACCTTCGGTCCAGGCTCGTAGGGCATCGACGCCGCCACCTCGTCGAGCGCGGCGTGCAGCAAATCGGTCAAGATGCGCTCGACCGGGAATCCCGGGAACAGGTCCGCGAGCGCGTGAAGCCGTGACGCGTCGTCGAGGGTCAAGCGCACCGGGTATTCCTCGGCGGTCAGCGCCGGCGCCGATTCCTTCTTCCATCGATCGAGCAGGGACTTGAATTTCACCGCAGCTCCGCCATTGAAGGGTGGATAAGCGATTATAGTCGGACGGCGCGGACGAGGGACGAGCGATCTCGAGAAGCAGACGGTTCACGCCGCCGGACCACGGCGAGGGCGCCCTTTGGCGCGGATTTCTCGGCGTGTTCGCGTACGGGCGGCGCGCGCTCGCGCTCGTGTGGACGACGAACCGCGCGCTGTCGATCGCGCTGATCGCGCTCACCGCCGTCGCCGGCCTGCTGCCCGCGGCGATCGCCTACGTCGGCTCGCTGATCGTCGACGCGGTCGTCCACGCCGCCGAGATCCACCGCCACCACGGCACCTTCGACCTCGCCCGCGTGTGGACTTACGTCGGCCTCGAAGCGATCTGCGTCGCCGCCGCGGCCGCCGCCGCCCGCGGCCTGTCGCTCGCGCAATCCCTGCTGCGCGCGCAGCTCGGACAGCGCGTCAACGTGATGATCCTCGACAAGGCCTTGACCCTGGAACTCGCCCAGTTCGAGGACTCGCAGTACTACGACAAGCTGACCCGCGCGCGGCGCGAGGCGTCGAGCCGGCCCCTCAGCCTGGTGATGCGCACGTTCGGACTGATCCAGAACGCGGTCTCGCTGATCTCCTTCGGCGGCCTGTTGATCCGCTTCTCGCCATGGGCCGTCGGGCTGCTCGCCGCGGCGGGATTGCCGGCGTTCTTCGCCGAAGCGCGCTTCTCCGGCGAGGCGTTCCGGCTGTTCCGCTGGCGCGTGCCGGAGACGCGGATGCAGATGTACCTCGAGTCGGTGCTCGCGCGCGAGGACCACGCGAAGGAAGTCAAGCTGTTCGGGCTCGGCGAACGCCTGCTCGGCCGGTACCGGGAGATCTTCGAGCGGCTCTACGTCGCGGATCGGAATCTGTCGATCCGTCGGGACGCGTGGGGACTCGGTCTCGGACTCCTCGGCACCGCGGCCCTGTACGGCGGCTACGCGTGGATCGCGGCGGAGACCGTCGGCGGCGCGATCACGCTCGGCCAGATGACGATGTACCTCGCACTGTTCCGCCAGGGCCAGTCGGCGGTCGGCGCGGCGCTGTCGGCGATCAGCGGGATGTACGAGGACAACCTCTACCTTTCGAATCTCTTCGAGTACCTCGAACAACCGGTCGGCGAACCCGGCGGCAGCGCGCAGGCGGGACCCGCGCCCGGCGACGGGGTACGCTTCGAGGACGTCGAGTTCGTCTATCCCGGCGCGACGACGCCGGCGTTGCAGGGAATCGACCTGCACGTGCGGCCGGGCGAGAGCCTCGCGCTGGTCGGCGAGAACGGCTCGGGAAAGACGACGCTGATCAAGCTCCTGACGCGGCTGTATCGGCCGACGCACGGACGGATCCTGCTCGACGGCCTCGACCTCGCGCAATGGGACGAGCGCGCGCTGCGCCGGCGGATCGGCGTGATCTTCCAGGATTTCGCGCGCTACCAGATGCGGGTCGGCGACAACATCGGCGCCGGCGACGAGCGGGCGTTCGAGGACGAGTCACGATGGCGCGAGGCGGCCGCGCAGGGACTCGCGGCGGAGTTCGTCGACCAGCTGCCCCACGGCTATCAGACGCAGCTCGGCAAATGGTTCGACGACGGCCGCGAGCTCTCGGGCGGACAGTGGCAGAAGATCGCGCTCGCGCGCGCATTCATGCGCCAGGATGCCGACATCCTCGTGCTCGACGAGCCCACCGCGGCGATCGACGCCGGCGCCGAGGCGCAGGTGTTCGAGCACTTCCGCGCGTTGACCCGGCGGCGGATCGCGATCGTGATCTCGCACCGCTTCTCGACCGTGCGGATGGCCGATCAGATCCTGGTGCTCGAGGGCGGTCGGATCGTCGAGCGCGGTTCGCACGCGGACTTGATGCGACACGACCGCCACTATGCGCGGCTGTTCACGCTGCAGGCGCGCGGGTATCGTTGAAGGGTTCGCCCACGGAGATCCGCGATGCCCTCGTTCGACGTCGTGTCCGAGATCAACCACCACGAGCTCGCGAACGCGGTCGACCAGGCGCGGCGCGAGCTCGCGCAGCGTTTCGACTTCAAGGGAGTCGAGGCGGGCTTCGAGCTGCAGGAGACCACGGTGACGATGACCGCGCCGGTGGAATTCCAGCTCAAACAGATGCTCGACATCCTCAAGTTGAAGCTTGCGAAGCGCGGGATCGACGTCGCCTGCCTCGACGTGCAGACGCCGCAGGTGAACCTCGCGCGCGCGACCCAGCCGGTCGTGCTGAGGCACGGGATCGACGCCGAGACCGGCCGGAAGGTCGCCCGCGCGCTCAAGGAATCGCGGCTGAAGGTGCAGACGCAGCTGCAGGGGGACAAGGTCCGCGTGACCGGCAAGCAGCGCGACGACCTGCAGGCGGCGATCGCGCTGCTGCGCAGGGCCGATCTCGGGATCCCGCTGCAGTTCGACAACTTCCGCGACTGAACGCGGTTCAGGCCCGCCGCAGCCGCCAGCGCAGCAACACGAGCGCGGCGCCGACCATCCCGCCGAGATGCGCGAAGTGCGCGACGCCGCTCAGCGTGCGGGTCACGCCGAGGACGAGCTCCACGCCCGCGTACAGCGTCGCGAACAGCCAGGCGGGCATCGGGATCGGCGGAATCAGCGGGATCACCTTCTGGCGCGGAAACAGCACGGCATAGACCAGCAGCAGACCGAACACCCCGCCCGATGCGCCGATCGTCGGCTCCGCGCGCGCGCCGAACAGCACCGGCACGTACAGTTGCGACACCGCCGCCGCGACGACCGACGCGAAATAGACCTCGAGCAGCCGACGCGGCCCGACGACGCGTTCGACCTGGGTGCCGAAAATCCACAGCCCGAGCATGTTGAACAGCAGATGCAGTATCGTCTGGGTGCTGTGCAGGAACGCGTAGGTCACGATCTGCCACAGGTGGAAGTAGTGCACGCCGTCGATCGGCTGCAGCGGCCAGAGCGCGAACCAGACCTCGACCGCGCCGTGCGACAGCAACTCCAGCAGGTAGACCAGGACGTTGATCACCACCAGCGTATTGACGGCGGACGTTCTCATCGCGCGGACACGACCTTAGGATTTTCGTTCGACGCAGGTATTCTATCCCGCCATGCACGCCGTATTCCTCGATTACGACACCGTCTCGCAGGGCGATCTCGATCCGTCCGCGCTGCGCGCGGTGATGCCCGGGCTCGAATTGCGCGGAACCACCCCGGAGGATCGCATCGACGCGGCGATCCAGGACGCCGAGATCGTGCTGTTGAACAAGCTGCGCCTCGACCGGGAACGACTGCGGCGGGCGTCGCGACTGCGCCTGATCGCCCTCGCGGCGACCGGCACGGACAACGTCGATCTCGCGGCCGCGGCCGAGCTCGGGATCGCGGTGTGCAACGTCCGTGGCTATTGCACGGCGTCCGTGGTCCAGCACGTCTGGGGCATGATCCTGTCCCTGACTCAGCACCTGCCCGAGTACCGGCGCCTCGCGGTCGACGGTTCCTGGGCCGGGAGCGACCAGTTCACGATGCTGTCGCTGTCGATCCGCGAACTCGCGGGCCGCAACCTCGGCATCGTCGGGTGGGGGGAGCTCGGCCGCGGGGTCGCCGCCGCGGGCGCCGCATTCGGCATGCGGGTGCTCGTCGCGAACCGCCCGGACGGGCCGCCGCAGCCGGACCGGCTCGACCTCGAGTCACTGCTCGCGCGGGCCGACGTCGTGTCGCTGCATTGCCCGCTGACCCCGGCCACGCGCGGGATGATCGACGCACGACGGCTCGCGCTGATGAAGAACGACGCGCTGCTGATCAACACCG
>JAKBCG010000138.1 GCA_021808035.1 Pseudomonadota bacterium | reverse complement strand
GATGCCGGCGAACGCCATCCGGTCGGCGACCGACACGGCCGCACCCGAGGAGGATCCGCCGGGGATCCGATTCGCCGGTCGATCCCAGGGGTTGCGCGGCGTGCCGTAATGCGGATTCACGCCGAGGCCCGAGTATGCGAACTCCGTCATGTTGGTGCGCCCGATCAACAGGAAGCCCGCCGCGCGCAGGCGGGCGATCACGGTCGCGTCGCGGCCGGCCGGCGGCTCGTCCTGCAGCACGATCGAGCCCGCGGTCGTGACTTCACCGGCGACGTCGAACAGGTCCTTGATCGAAATCGGGATCCCGGCGTACCGCGGCAGTGTCGTGCCGCGGTGCCGCGCCGCGTCGACGCGGTCCGCGGTCGCGCGGGCGCCGGTCGCGTCGACGCTGAGGAAGGTTCGCGCGCCCTCGCCGGCGGGATCGGCGATCATCGCGAGGCATTCCTCGAGCAGTGCGCGACTCGTCGTACGGCCGGCGGCGAGTTCGGCCGCGGCGTGTTCGAGGGTTCGGGGGGTGGAGGCCGGCATCGATTGCGCCGTCAAACGTAGCCCGCGATGCCGATCAGCGCCCCCGCGCCGATCAGCCAGATCGGATTGATCCGCGCGCGCAGCATGATCAACACGGTCGCCGCGGTGATCAAGCCGCTGCGCCAATCGGTATCGCTCGTCCGCGCCAGGATCCAGCCGGCGGCGAGCAGCATCCCGACCGACAGCGGTGCGATTCCGCGGCGGATCGTGCGTCCGAGCGGACCCGGCGAGCGCCGATCACCGAGCCGCAGCAGGACCAGCAACAAGGTGGCCGGCAGTACGACCACCGCGAGCGTCGCGAGGGCCGCGCCCGCGATGCCCGCGATCTGCCAGCCGAGCAGCGTCACGTACAGCATGTTCGGACCCGGCGCCGCTTGCGCGATCGCGAAGGCGGCCGCGAACTGCTGGTCGCTGATCCACGGATGGGCCTCGACGACGAATCGATGCACGTCGGGCGCGAGCATCACCACGCCGCCGCCGATCGCGGTCATCGACAGCATCGCGAGCTGGACCACGAGCGACCACAGCGGCGAATCGTGCCGGTCCGCGGCGGTCATGCGCGCCGCCACCACGCCAGCAGCACCGCGAGCGGTCCGAGGATGCCGATCACCAGCAGCATCGGCCAGTGCGCGATCCCCACGGCGCCGAACGCGAGCGCGAGCAGGACCGCCTCGACGCCGGGAATGCCCTTCGGCGTCGCCCGGTCGCGGAACAGCCCTATACCCATGTTGATCGCGGTCGCAATGATCAACCCGGCGGCGACGGCCGACATTGCGCCGAGCGCGTGCGCGACGCGGGGGATGCGTTCGTAGCGCTGGTACAAGGCGCCGAGCAGCACGACCACGACCGAGGGCCCGAGCAGCATGCCCGCGAGCGCCGCCAGCGCGCCGGCGAAACCGCAGCGCTTCCAGCCGATCATCACCGCGACGTTGCAGATGCTGGGCCCCGGCAGGACCTGGCCGAACGCGAGGATCTCGGCGAACTCGGCCGGCGTATACCAGCGTCGCCGTTCGACGATCGACCGGTACGCAAACGGCATCACGCCTCCGAACCCGGACAGCGCCATCTGCGAGAACGCGAGGAACAGCGCGGCCGGCGTCGCGCTGCCAGGCTCGCGGATCGCTCGGGTCAGCGGCAAGCGGTCCGCGGCATCGGCTTCACGAACCGCAGCGTCATTCGATCCGACTCGCCGATCGCCCGCATCTTCGCGTGCTCGCTCTTCGGGCCGACCAGATCGGGCGGCAGACGGTGCACGTTGATGTCCTCGGGATCCTTCGGATTCGCGTTGATCTCGGATACGCCGGCGAGACGGAACCCGCTCTTCAAGCCGAGCTCGATCAAGTAGTCCTCGGGGATCCGATGCAGCGCCCGCGAGACCTCCACCGCGTTCTCGAACGGCCGCGCACGGTGCTCGACGACGCCGAACACGCCACCCGGCTTCAGTACCTCGAACGCCGACCGGAACACCGCGGCGAGCGCCGCCGGGCTGCGGTTGAGCCAGTCGTGCGCATTGCGGAATGTGAGCACCATGTCCGCGGAGTCCTTCGGTCCGAGCGCGACCTGCGTGGGCGGCGAGAACGGCAGGAACTTCGCGATGTGGCCGAACACGGCCGGATCGGACGCGAGCCGGCTGCGCAAGCGCGGGCTCGCGCCGGCTTCGATCAGGTGTCCATGTTCGCGCAGGAATGGGGCGAGGATCTCCGTGTACCAACCCGCGCCGGGCCAGAGTTCCACCACCGTCATGCCGGGTTCGATGCCGAAGAACCCGAGCGTCGCGATCGGATGACGGAATCGGTCTCGTGCCTTGTTCGCCGCGGAGCGCCAGGACCCGTCGACGGCTTCGCGCAGCAGCGTGTCGGTGGACGCCGCACCGGTCGCGGATGCCGAGGTGGTCGTGGGTGCCGCGGCGGTCGCGGGAACCGCGAGCACGGGACCGAGGAACGCCGCGCCGAGCAGTGCAGTGCCGAGGATGCGAGGGAATGAGGACATGAGTCAGCTCCCGAGGTGGCCGGCATGGCAGCGCCGCGATTCGGTCGCAGGATACACCATCGATCCGCGGCGGGCGTAGTTCCCGCATGGGTCGGGGCCAGCGGCTCGGCGGTGCGATTTGGGGCTATCATGACGTATCGGCCGGGCCGGACCCATGATGATCCCCGAGAGCCATCCGCAGCGACGCGAACTCAACGACGAGGTCCATGCGCGCCCGGCCGGTGCGCTGCGCGCGCCGGTGCGGATCAGCTATCTCGCGCTGTTGTCGGCGCCCGATCGTCGCGACGAGGAGTGGAGCCGCGTCCGCGAACTCGCGGCCCGTCTCGGCGCGTCCGCACCGGCCGCGCGCGCCTCGCATTTCGCCGCCGACCTCGGTGCGTTCGCGCTGCGCTTCGAGCGCCACGGCGAGTTTGCGCGCTACACCTTCGTCGCGCCGGCCGCGGGACCGGATCCGTTCGCGTCGACCGTGCTCGACACCGTGCCGCCGGACTTCGTGAGCGCGTTGCCCGGCCGCGTGATCGTCGCGGCGAACGGCGCCTTGATCGCGGATTCGCCGGACCACGCGGATTACGATGCGATCGCCGCCCGCTGGTTCGACGGCAACGCGCTCGTCGGCTCGGGCGTCGGCGACGAGGCGGCGATCGCGCTGACGGACTTTCGGATCAGGGCGGACGGATTCAGCCGGTTCCTGGTGCTCGACCGCCGCTCATCGCCGCGGCAGGCGGGCCGGATCGTGCAGCGGGTGCTGGAGATCGACACCTACCGGATGATGGCGTTGCTCGCGTTGCCGGTTGCGCGGGAGCTGGCCGCGTTCTTCAGCGAAAGCGACCGGGAGCTCGCGCAGGTGACCGCGGTGCTGGAGAGCGCCGGGCACGAGGACGAGGCGGCCCTGCTCGATCGCTTGACCTGGCTGGAGGCGCGGATCCAGACCCGGACCGCGGAAGCCGAATACCGCTTCTCCGCGGCCGCGGCGTATTACGAGATCGTGCAGCGCCGGATCGCCGAGCTGCGGGAGCAGCGGATTCCCGGGATGCAGACGTTCGGCGAGTTCACCGAACGGCGGCTCGCGCCGGCGATGAACACCTGCCGGACCGCGGCCGCCCGGCAGGAGGCGCTGTCGCGGCGGGTGGGGCGGGCGAACCAGCTGCTCGCGACCCATGTGAGCATCACCCGCGAGCGGCAGAACCAGGCGCTGCTCGAATCGATGGACCGTCGCAGCGAGGCGCAATTGCGGCTGCAGCAGACGGTCGAGGGCTTGTCGATCGCCGCGATCACGTACTACGTCGTCGGCCTGATCGGCCATGCGGTCGCCGGTCTCGATGCGCTGGGTTACCGCGTGCCGCCGGAACTCGTGATGGGCCTCAGCATTCCGATCGTCGCCGGGCTCGCGGCGGTCGGCATCCACCGGATCCGGCGCGCGCTCAGCGCCCCGCCCGCGGCGCCGCCGCCGCGATGAACGCGTCGATCGTGCGCGCGAGCGCCGGCTCGACGGACGGGTTCACGTACAGCATGTGGCCCACCGGGTAGTACGCCTCGTGGATCCGGGCGAGCGCGCCCGGCGCGAGACCGAGGTGCGCGATCGTGTAGTCGGTCGCGAAGAACGGCGTCGCCATGTCGTAGTAGCCGTTGTTGAACAGGACCTGCATCCCTGGATCGTTGGTCATCGCGCGGGCGAGCGCCGGCGCGACGTTGCGCGATTTCAGGTTGCCGACGCCGCTGCCGAGCGCGTTGAGCGGCGAGCGATAGGTCCAGTTCCACGCCTTGAACACCGCATTGCTCGACTGCAGGTACGGACGATCGCTGCGGTAGTGCAGATCGTCGCGAAGGTACGCGTCGAAGCTCGCGGTCAACGCGCCCCAGATCGCCGTCGTCGACGCGCCGGCGTTGCTCGCGCCCGGGGTCGGCGACAGCGGTTGCAGTTCCGGCGCGGTGAAGCGCGCGTCGAATCGTCCGGTCATCGGGCCATCCGGGCCGAGCAACCGTCGCATGAAGACCGGCAGCGTGATCCGCAGGTCCGCGCGCTCCCACAGCGGCGACGGAACTCCGGTGAGTGACGCGAGACGGGTCGCGACCCGGGCCCGGTCCGCGGCCGGGAGCGCCGAACCCGCGAACAGCGCGCGCAGGTACTGCGAGCCGGCGTAGGCGCGGGCGGCGTCCACCGCCTGCACCAGGGTCTCTCCCGCCGGCAAGCGGTGGTGGTACCAGGCGACCGCCGCGTACGATGGCAGGTACAGGGCGAACGGCAGATCGTTGCCCGCGGTGAAGTTGATCGTCGCGAAATCCAGCACCGTCGAGCACAGGATCACGCCGTTCACGTACACGCCCTGCCGGACGAGGTCCTCGGCGAGCACCGCGGAGCGGGTCGTGCCGTAGCTCTCGCCGAGCAGGAACTTCGGCGAATTCCAGCGGTGGGTCTGGGTGACGTAGCGTTCGATGAATTGCGCGAACGATCGCGCGTCGCCGTCGATCCCGTAGAACATCTTCGGCGTGCCCTTGCCGACGATCCGGCTGTAGCCGGTGCCGACCGCGTCGATGAACACGAGGTCCGTGCGGGCGAGGAGGCTGTGGGGATTGTCGACGAGCCGA
The DNA here is from genome assembly GCA_021808035.1 of Pseudomonadota bacterium. Taxonomy (GTDB): domain Bacteria; phylum Pseudomonadota; class Gammaproteobacteria; order Steroidobacterales; family Steroidobacteraceae; genus Bog-1198. The sequence goes on along the minus strand of JAKBCG010000138.1, from coordinate 1,621 downwards.
TAGGGCGGTTGCATCGCCGCCGCATCGCCGGGCGCCGGCCAGTCGATCCGGCGCGGTCCGAACCCGCCGACGTCGACCAGGGCCGAGGCGAAGCCGGGTCCGCCGTTGTACGCGAACGTGATCGGCCGGCGATCCGGGTCGGCGCCGTCGCGCGCGTAGGCGACGTAGAACACGCTCGCGGTCGCGTGGTGCTTCGCGTCGTAGAGCAGCAGCGTGCCCGCGGTCGCCGTGTACGCGATCCGCTTGCCGCCAATCTCGGCGACGTGATGGGTGGCGACGGTGCGTGGCGCCGGCACCGGCGCCGTCTTCGCGGCCGCCGCCACCGGCGGACTCGGTGCGCTCGCGGGCGCGGCCCAGGCGGCCGCACCGGCGAGACCGCCGGCGATCGAGAGCAATACGGCGCGATGAACGGGCATGGGCGTCCTCCGGGTGCGAGGAGCCGATCCTAACCGGTCGCGGGAGTCGAACGCCAACCGCGATCCCAAGCCAACCGCGAACCTTAGGCCGACGCCTCCTTCGTAAATTGCGCGCCGTCAGTTTCGCGAACGTCCGACCCGGCATACTGCATCGGATCTATGCAGACCCCGCATACCCTCGAGGACCTCGGGCGCGCGTTGCCGGTCCCGTCGAGCGCCCCGCCGGCCGCGGTCGACGACGGCGGTACGCCGCTCGCGCTGTTGCAATTCGGCGCGACCTGGCTGCCGCGCCCGGTCGCGCATGCGGTCGCCACCGCGGTGCTGCGCAGCGTCGAACGCGCCCATCCGCGCCTGCCCCGCAACCTCCTCGCGCTCGATCCGGCGGTCGTGCACGTGATCCCGAACGATCTGCCCTACGGCTTCGCGCTCGCGTTCGGTCGCGATCCGGCGCGGCTCGGCGTGATCCCGCGCGAGGCGCACGGCGCCGACGCGACGATCCGCGCGAGCACCCGCGTGCTCGTGGACCTCCTCGAGGGACGGATCGACAGCGATTCCCTGTTCTTCCGCCGCGACCTGATCGTGTCGGGCAACACGGCGGTGGTCGTCGGTTTGCGCAATGTGCTCGATCGGGAGCCGCTGGTGCTGGCCGATGAGCTCGCGCGGCTGCTCGGGCGGTTCGCGCCCGCTTCGCGGGCGCTCGCCCGCCGGCTGAACGGCTGGGTCGAAGCGTTCCTCGCGCGCGTCGCGGCCACCCATCGCACGCTGCATCCGCGGGTGGAGGACGCGAGCGAGACGTTCCGGGCCGAGATCGACCGGCATCGCGCCGAGATCGCGGCCTTGACCGCGCGCCTCGCCCAGCTCGAGGCGCGGCAGAAGCGCCGCGACGAGAAGTCGGCGTGAACGCCGGCATCCTCGAACTCGTGTGCCCCGCGGGCACGCCGGCGGCGCTGCGCGCCGCGGTCGATGCGGGCGCGGACAGCGTCTATTGCGGCTTCCGCGATCGCACCAACGCGCGCAACTACCCGGGACTCAACTTCGATCCGGATGAACTCGCGGAAGGGATCGCGTACGCGCACGACCGCGGTCGCAAGGTGCTCGTCGCGATCAACACCTTCCCGCCGGCCGGCGACACCGGTCCCTGGTGCCTCGCGGTGGATCGAGCCGCCGAGGCCGGCGCGGACGCGGTGATCCTCGCCGACATCGGC
>JAKBCG010000137.1 GCA_021808035.1 Pseudomonadota bacterium | reverse complement strand
AGTTCATGGCGCCGCCGTCGTTCGCGTTCGAGTGGATGCGGACCGCGGTGCTGGGCCTCGCGGTCCGCCACGAGTCGGTGCGTTCGCTGATCAATCCGCGCCAGACGTCGCCGATCGCGTATACCGATTCCCGGCTGAGCCGCGTCGTGGAATCGTCGCCGGATTTCGCCGCCGGACCCGCGCCGGGGAGCGTGCTCAGCGAGGCGCCGCTGGTCGCGCGAGCGTCGTCCCTGCACGGTGCGGGCTCACGGGATGCATACCTCACGCAGCTCCTCGGGGGCGGGTTCACCTTGCTGCATTTCTCTCAGGGCGGAACGCTGCCCGCGGATCTCGACGGGCTCGATGCCGAGATGCGTGGACTCGGGATCCGTTGGCGCACGGTGGTGATCGATCCGGAAACGGACGACGCGACCGCGACGCTCGCGGCGCGGTACGATGCCGCGCGCGGCGCGAGCTACCTGGTGCGCCCCGACGGCCACGTGCTCGCGCGCTGGCGACGGTGCGCCGCGATGGACGTGCGGCTCGCCGTCGCGCGCGTGCTCGACCGCAGCGGGGTGGCGGGGGGTGGCGGATGAACGCCGAGGATCTCGATACGGTCTACACGGCGCTGTGCAGCGCGATGACCACGGCCGGCGAGGCGCAGGCGCCGATCCTGCTCGCGCGTTTCGCGTTGCTCGCGATCGTCGAGATCGGCGATCCCGGGAAATTGCGGCAGCTGATCGCGGCCGCGGCCGAGGATCCCGCCGCACCGGCCGATCGGAGCGGATCGTGACGGCGCAACGCCGGCGACTTGCGTGGATCCGGATCGGGTTGCTCGCGCTCCTCGGCGCCGCGGGTGTCGCGGTCGCTGCGCACGGCGATTGGCTGACGATCGGCGGTGGCGCCGACGGGACCCATTACTCGCCGCTGGCCGCGATCGACGCGCACGACGTCGATCGCGTGGGCTTTGCGTGGCAGGTCCGGCTGCCGACCACGCGCGGCCTCGAGGCGACGCCCGTGGTCGTCGACGGGGTGATGTACGCGAGCGGCGACTGGGGCCAGGTCTATGCGCTCGACGCCGCGACCGGACGCGAGCTGTGGACGTTCGACCCGCGCGTCGACGGCCAGTGGGGACGGTCCGCGTGCTGCGACGTGGTCAATCGCGGAGTCGCGGTCGCCGACGGCGTCGTCTACGTCGCCTCGCTCGACGGCAGGCTGCACGCGCTCGACGCGGCGACCGGCAAGCCGCGCTGGACCGCGAACGTGTTGCCGGTCCGCGGGCGGGCCGCGTTCGAGTACTCGATCACCGGCGCGCCGGTGATCGCCGGTCCGCTCGTCGTGATCGGCACCGGCGGCGCGGATTTCCATGGGGCACGGGGTTTCGTCGCCGCATTCGATCGGCGGACCGGACGCCTGCGATGGCGCTTCTATACGGTGCCGCGGGATCCGGCATTGGGACCGCAGGACCAACCCCACCTCGTGCGCGCGATCGGCACCTGGAGCGCGCACACCGATTGGAGGGACGGCGGAGGCGGCACTGTCTGGGACGCAATCGCATACGACCCGCGTCTCGATCTCGTCTACGTCGGGACCGCGAATCCGTCGCCGTACGTGATCGGCAAGGACGAACGCGGCGAGGATGCCCTCTACGCGGCATCGATCATTGCGATCCATGCGAGCACCGGCCGGATGGCGTGGTACTACCAGGAGGTGCCGGGCGACGGCTGGGATTACGACGCGACGCAGGACCTGATCCTCGCGCGGCTGCCGATCCGCGGGCGCGATCGCGCGGTGCTGATCCAGGCGGCGAAGGACGGATTTCTGTACGTGCTCGATCGACGCACCGGTCGCCTGTTGTCGGCGCGGCCGTTCGCGTTCGAGAACTGGGCCCGCGGGATCGACCCGAAGACCGGCCGGCCGCGTCGCGACCTCGCCGCCGATTACGATACGGGGCCGAAGCTCGTGTTCCCCGGGATGACCGGCGCGCACAGCTGGCAGGCGACGGCCTACGATCCGGCGACCCGGCTGGTCTACGTGCCGGTGATCGACGCGCCGATGGTCTACGTGCGCACCGCTCGTCGTCCCGCGGGACTGATCCAGGGAAGCTTCGAGGTTGCCGGGATCTTCCCCAAGGACTACGACCCGGCCGCGATGCGGACCCTGTTCGGGCCCCTCCCCTCGCTCGCGTGGCTCGCGCGGCAGGCCGGCCACCCGGTCACCGAGCGCGGCGTGCTGCGCGCGATCGACCCGCGGACCGGGCGCTGGGTCTGGAGCGCGGACGGGAGCGATTTGTGGGATGGCGGCGCGCTCGCGACCGCCGGTGGACTCGTCGTGCGCGGCGACGTCGCCGGGCGCTTGAACTTCTATGCGGCGGACACCGGTCGGTTGTTGCGACGGATCGAGACGGGCAATTCGATCATCGCCGCGCCGATGACCTATCGCGTGCACGGCGTGCAATACGTCGCGGTGATGGCGGGCTACGGCGGCGGCACGCTCGCCGATCCGTTCCCGGCCGGCAGCGCCGCGCGAAAGTACGGGAACGTGGGTCGGATCCTCGCGTTCAAGCTCGGTGGCGGCGCCGTGCCGTTGCCTGCGCCGCTCCCGGCGACGCCGTTTCCCCGACCACCGCCGCGCCGCGGGAACACGGCCGAGATCCATGCGGGCGCGGTGCTCTACGACCGCTATTGCTCGCGATGCCATGTGTTCGGGCGAGGCGTGCTGCCGGACTTGCGCCGTGTCTCCGGCGCGACCCTCGATAGCTTCGATCGGATCGTCCTGGATGGGGCGCTGCGGCCACTCGGGATGGCGGACTGGAGCGACGTGCTCGATCGGCCCCAGGCGGACGCGATCCAGGCCTATCTGATCGATGCGGCCTGGCAAGCCTACGATGCGGAGCGAGCGGCGTCGCCGCAGGCGCGCAGGAACGGCACCAGGAAGTCGAAGTAGCGCCGCTGGTCGTCGTACATCGCCATGTGGCTGCCCTGCGGGCACAGGGCGAATCGTGCGCCCGGGATCAACGCGCTCATCCGCTCGATCTGCGCCGGCGACATCTCGTCGTGGCGAGCGGCGATCAGCAGCGTCGGCACCGCGATCCGCGGCAATCGCGCCCAGGCGTCCCAGTGGCGGAAATTCCCGGTGATGTTGAACTCGTCGGGTCCCTGCATCGTCCGGTAGATCTCGGTATTCAGATACCGCATCGAACGGCGCAGCGGCTCCGGCCACGGCCGCAGCCGGCACACGTGACGCTGGTAGAGATCCCGCTGCAGTACCCGTTGGTATTCCGGCGCGTCGAGATCCCCGCTCGCGCGGAATTTCGCGATGATCCGGCGCGCGCGTTCCGGCAGCGCCGCGACCAGGCTCGCCGCGTGCCGGACATACGCGGCGACGCTCGCGGTCATGTTGGAGATCACGAGCCCCGAGAGGTGTTGCGGGTACTTCAACGCGTATTCGATCGCGAGCATCCCGCCGAACGAATGACCGTACAGCACGAAGCGCTCGAGCCCGAGCCCGCGGCGTACCTGTTCGACCTCCTCGCGATAGCGATCGAGCGTCCAGAGCGAGGGGTCCTTCGGCGCGTCCGAGAAGCCACAGCCGAGTTGGTCGTAGAACCAGAACCGGATCCCGTGCCGGGGCAGGAATTCCTCGAAACACTCGAGATAGAAATGGTTGAGTCCGGGCCCGCCGTGCAGCGTGAGCACCGGCACCTCGCCGGTGCCGACCTGCTTCACCCAGACCCGATAACGGCCGGCGACGGGGAGTGTTCGCGCACCGCCGGTGAGCACACCGTCCGCGCGGGTCGAGGGGACGACCGACGCCGCGCCGCAGGTGCGCGCCGAGCCAAGGTCCGGGGAACTCGCGGCCGCCCCACGACCTGCCGGGAGTGCCCCGAGTCCCGCCGCCAGGGCCAGGCCGCCGCCCGCTTCCAGCAGGCGGCGGCGTGACCGGATCAGAACTTCGCCCTCACCTCGAGACCGATCGTGCGCGGTTGGTTGATCGACAGCCGCGGACGGCCCGGCGTTTCCGCCGCGATCGAGCGGTTGTCGCCGAGGTTCGCGATATCGTTCGTCAGGTTCTTCCCGACCAGCGCGTACTCCATGATCCCGTGCTGGATTGCGAGCCGCAGATTGACGAGCCGGTAGGCACCGAGCTCACGCGGTTGCGCCGGATTGTTGTTGCCGCTGTACCGGCGCCCCATGTAGGAGTAGTCGCCGGTGCCGACGAAGGTCCAGTCCGCGGTGATCGGCTTCGTGTACGTCAACGACGCATCCCCGGTCCAGTCCGGCACGTCGTAGACCGGCGAGCCGACCGGTTGCGGCGAGACCAGGCTCGCCTTGGTGATCTTCGCGTCCTGATACCCCATGCCGAACGACAACTCCAGCGGTTCGGCCGGCCGTGCCCGCAACTCGAACTCCCCGCCCTTGACCTCGGCGGCGCCGGAATTCGCGATGAACTGGAAGCCGCAGGACAGCAGGATCTCCTGCTGGATGTTGTTCCAGCGGATGTCGAAGATCGCCGCGTCGACCGTCATGCGATTCTGCAACCATGCGGTCTTCGTCCCGAGTTCGTAGTTCCACAAGCTGTCCGAACGATAGCTGCGGGTCTGCGCGATAGAGATATTCGGATCGATATTGTGGAGGTCCTGCGCGCAGTTCGTTGTCGAGGAACCCGACGGCACGATCGGGACGACGCCACCGGGCCGGAAGCCCTTGGCGACATTCACATACACCATCGCGTTGCGGGTCAGGTGATAGTCGACCTCGTACTTGGGATTGATCCCGTTCTCGCTGGTGTTCGCGACCGGGCTCACGATCGGCGGCCCGCCGCCCGCGGCGAGACCCGCCTCGTACCCGTACGAGGAGCCGGTGTCGTGGTACCAGCGCAGGCCGAGCGTGATCTTCAACGGGTCGATCGGCCGGTAGGACACCTGGCCGAAGAACGCCGATTCCTTGTAGTCGGAGTGAAAGTCCTGCGCGAACACGAGGTTCGGATAGCCCGGCGTGATCGGTGCAGCGCCCTGCGCATCCAGAGCATCCAGCCCGGGCAACGTCGCGCCGGGATAGTATCCGGCGAACGGCAGGCGGCCGTGCAGATCCGAGTAGAACCCGCCGGCAACGAACTGCACCGGGCCGCTCAGGCTCGACACGAAACGCACTTCCTGCGAGAACTGCTGGTAGTCCTTTTCTTCGCTGATCGAGCTCGGTTGCGGCGGGACTCCGAAGTAACTCTCGAGCGCCGCATACAGGAAATCGGTCTCGTCCTCGGTCTCGAACACCTTGCGATCGAAGTATGACGAGGAGGACACGAATTCGCCGGGGCCGGTCTTCAGGTGCATTGCGACCGAGTACAGCCCCCAGCTGTCGTAGCCGCCCTCCGGCACGTTGTACCAGCGTGCCTGCGTCAGGCTCGACGGGCTCATCGCGGTCGGCAGCGTGTACGCGCCGCCGGCGACCGGGTAACCGATCCCGTTGCCCGGCGTCGACAGATAATCGGCGAGCGGGAAACCGTTGTAGGTCGCCTTCTGCAGCATGACCCGTGGCATGATCTCGAAGCGGTCATTGAAGCGGATCGTGAGTTCCGCCGACCCGCCGGAGGTGTCGACCGCGCCGATGTCGTTCAGCGTCGTGATGCCGCTGGTGGCGAGCGGTGTGCAGGTCATCGCGAGCGCGGCCGCCGGGTCGCTGCAGAAGCTTCGCTTGAAATAACCCGCTTCGCGGTCGAAGAAGCCGGTGAGCCGAAGCGCCATCGTGTCACGGATCAGCGGCAGGTTCACGATCGCGTCGCCGGTGTAATTCGGCTGCGTGGTGTGATCCGTCGAGGACATCCCGCCGTCCAGGGTCGCCGAGTAGTGCTCGAGATCCGGCTTCTGGGTGATGATGCGCACGGTGCCGCCCATCGATCGGGCGCCGTACAGGGTACCCTGCGGGCCGCGCAGCACCTCGATGCGCGCGACGTCGAGCACGCGCGGATCGAGCGAATCGGGGAGCGGCGTGTCGTCGATGTAGAAGCCGGTCACGTTGCTGCCCGAGATGCCGCGGATCGCGACGGTGCGCGCGGTGCCGATGCCGTCGCCGGTCGGCGCGAACGACAGGTTCGGTACCTTGGTCGCATAGTCGAAGAACGTGGTGATCGCCTTCTCTTGCAGCGCCGCGCCGGTGAAGGTCGTCATCGACAGCGGCACGGACTGTGCCGATTCGGCGCGCTTCTGCGCGGTGACGGTGATCGTCGCGAGCTGGTCCGACGCTCCGTTGGTCCCGCCATTGCCGGCGGCGCCGGTTTGCGCCGCGAACACCGCGGCCGGAATCATCGCCGCGATCAAGCCGGCATCGCCCCATCGCTTCGCTGCTTTTTGCATGAGTTCAGTTCTCCAGCCGCAACAACGTTTCTGTGCAACCTCAAACGGCGTCATTCACGGTCGGTCTCGAGTGGGCTTGTATCGCCGCCGCCTGTGAAATTGCCCGCCAAACTACCGCTTTCGTTGGCAAATAACAACTCATCGCCAGTCATGAAAAATGACCTCGATCAGCATTCGGTGGGATAGGCGGTTGTTGCGTGGCTGACCATGCCGGCTGGCGACGGATCGCGAGGCAGGGCTAGAATGTTCTTAGACGGTCTTCGGTCTTCGGCCGAAGCCGACCTGCCCACCGACGATCGGAGTTGCACCCATGACCAAGGCGTTCGCATCCCAGGCCGACCTCACCGAGAAGGTCGTGAGCTTCGATCGCCTGTCGGCGCATGCCTATGCGTATACCGCTCAAGGCGACCCGAACACCG
>JAKBCG010000136.1 GCA_021808035.1 Pseudomonadota bacterium | reverse complement strand
CGCCGCGGCATCGCGACCGCCGGCCACGGCGAAGCCCGTTGCGCCGCGCGACAGCGCGTTCCCGGGCGTGACGCGCGCGACGCTGCGCCAATCGATCTCGCTGGAGGCGCAATCGTCGCAGATCGACTATCGGACCCATCAACTGGTGTTCCATCAGGTCACGATCCGGCAAGGCACGATGTCGATCTCCGCCACGCTCGCGCACGCGACCGGGCTCGACTTCGACGACAGCCATTGGGCGTTCCGCGGCGACGTGCACATCGTCGTGAACCGGGGCGATCTGCGCTCGAATGCCGCGGACATCACGTTCGCGCGCAAGCGGCTTGCAAGCGCGACCGTGACCGGCACGCCGGCGCGCTTCACCCAGGTCGACCCGAAGTCCGGACGTCTCGTGCGAGGTCATGCGCAGACGATCGACTACGAGGTCGCGAAGGGCGTCGTGACGCTGTCGAAGGACGCCTGGCTCACCGACGGACGCAACGAGATCAGCGGCCAGACCCTGAAGTACGACATCGCCGCGCGCAGTGTGATCGCGACCGCGGCGGACCAGAACTCCCACCGGGTGCGCATCACGATCACGCCCCCGGCGAAGCACGCGCCGTGAGCACCCTGCGGGCGGACAACCTCGCGAAACGGTACAAGTCGCGTGAAGTGTTGCGCGACTTGTCGCTCGAGGTCGGCTCCGGCGAGGTCGTCGGCCTCCTCGGTCCGAACGGGGCCGGCAAGACGACGGCGTTCTACATGATGGTCGGGTTGACCCCCTGCAAGCACGGCCAGATCTCGCTCGACGGCCGCGACATCACCCGTCTGCCGATGCATCGCCGTGCGCAGCTCGGACTCGGTTACCTGCCGCAGGAACCGTCGGTGTTCCGCAAGCTGACGGTCGCGCAGAACGTGCTCGCGATCCTGGAGACCCGTCCCGACCTCGATCGGGACATGCGCCAGGCACGGCTGGAGGAGCTGCTCGGCGAGCTGCACGTCGATCACGTCCAGGACAGTCTCGGGATCTCGCTGTCCGGCGGCGAGCGGCGCCGGGTCGAGATCGCGCGCGCGCTCGCGGCCGAGCCGCGCTTCATGCTGCTCGACGAGCCGTTCGCCGGGGTCGACCCCCTGTCGGTCGCCGACATTCAAAGAATAATCAAGCACTTGTCTGGCAAGGGCATCGGCGTGCTGATCACCGACCACAACGTCCGCGAGACGCTCGGCATCTGCGAGCGCGCCTACATCGTGAGCCAGGGCAGCGTGATCGCCTCGGGTTCCGCCGAGCAGATCCTTGCCAATGCCCAGGTTCGTGAGGTGTACTTGGGACACGATTTCCGGCTCTAGATCACGTCGCATCCGGCCCGCCCATGTTGAAGCCCAGTCTGCAGCTCAGGATCGGTCAGCAGCTGACGATGACGCCGCAGCTGCAACAGGCGATCCGTTTGCTGCAGCTCCCCGCACTCGACCTGCAGGCGCACGTGCGCGAGGCGCTGGAATCGAACGTGATGCTGGAATCCGAGGAGGAGACCACCGCGGAGCCCACCGTCGCGCACGCGATCGGCGCCGCGGCGCCTGAGCCCTATGACGCGCCGCGCGACGACGGGCCGACCGCGTCCGAGGACGAGTCCGGTGAGCCCGCAGACCGGTCGGTGGAGATCGCCGAGGACGCATGGCCGGAACGGACGGCCGGACCCTCCGAAGCGCCGTGGTCGGGCGACGATGATCGGGACGCCGAATTCGGCGATCCGCACGAGTCGACGCTGCAGGAACAGCTCCTGGAACAGCTCGAATTGATGCGGCTCGAGCCGCGCGACCGCGCGATCGCCCGGATGATCGTCGACGCGATCGGCGACGACGGCTACCTGCAGGACGACCTGGACACGATCCGCGCGAGTCTCCTGCCCGAGGTTCCGGTCGCGGTCACCGACGTGGAACGGGTGCTCGCGACGGTCCAGGCGCTCGAGCCCGCGGGCGTCGCTGCGCGCAACCTCTCGGAATGCCTGGTTTTGCAGCTCCGCCAGCTCGATGGAGCGACGCCGGGCCGCGATCTCGCGCTGCGGATCGCGCAGCAGCACCTCGATTGGGTCGCATCGCAGCAGCTCGGCTTGCTGCGGCGGCACTTGCGCTGCGCGGACGCCGAGCTCGACGCGGCGCTTGCGCTGGTGCGGGCCTGTCATCCGCGACCGGGCGCCGCCGCGAGCGGTGGCCACGCCGAGTACGTGATACCGGATGTGTTCGTGCGGCGCGGCGACCACGGCTGGGTGGTCGAGGTCAACCCGGCGACCGTGCCGCGGGTCCGGGTGAACCAGGGCTACGCGAACGCGATCTCGCGCGCGCCGGATCATGCCCTGCTGCGCGCGCAGTTGCAGGAGGCGCGCTGGCTGCTGCGCAGCCTGGAGATCCGCAACGAGACGCTGATCAAGGTCGCGCGCTGCATCGTGCGGCGCCAGACCCGCTTCCTCGATCGCGGTGAGGAAGCGATGGTGCCGCTGATCCTGAAGGACGTCGCCGACGAGGTCGAGATGCACGAATCGACGATCTCGCGCGTGACGACCGCGAAGTACATGCACACGCCGCGCGGCGTGTTCGAGTTCCGCTATTTCTTCTCGAGCCACGTCGCCGCGGCGGACGGCACCGAGACTTCCTCGACCGCGATCCGCGCGAAGCTGCGCAAGCTGATCGGCCAGGAGGATCCCGACGACCCGCTGAGCGATTCCCGGCTCGCGCAGATCCTGTCTGACGAAGGCATTCCGGTCGCCCGGCGCACCGTCGCGAAATACCGCGAGGCCATGCGAATCGCGCCTTCGAACGAACGCAAGCGCGCCGCGTCGCGCACCCCCTGATCGACCTCGGATGAACGGAGGACAACCCATGCAGCTCGATCTCACCGGCCATCACCTCGACATCACCCCGGCCTTGCGCAGCTACGTCGCGAAGAGATTCGAGCGCATCTCCCGCCACTTCGAATCGGTGCTCGACGTGCATTGCGTGCTCACCGTCGAGAAGCTGCGCCACAAGGCCGAGGCCACGCTGACGGTGCGCGGCAACAAGATCCATGCGGAGGCGATCGAGGACCACATGTACGCGTCGATCGACGCGCTCGCCGACAAGCTCGACAGAGCGGTGAAGAAGCACAAGGAGAAGACGGCCGATCACCACCCCGAGGAAGTGCTGAAGGCACGCCCGGGATGAGGCGTACGGACGCTCGTCGATGCGGCTGATCGTCGTCAGCGGGCTGTCGGGTTCGGGCAAGAGCGTGGCCCTGCACATGCTCGAGGACCTCGATTATTACTGCGTCGACAACATCCCCGCGGCGCTGCTCAAGCCCCTGATCGCGCACGTCGTCCGCGGCACCGAGGAGATCTATCCGCGGACCGCGGTCGGCCTCGACGCGCGCAACCGGCCGAACGAGATCGAACGCGTCCCGGCGCTGGTCGCGGAGCTGCGCCGCAGCGGGATTTCCTGCGACATCATCTACCTGCACGCGACCGACGAGGTGCTGCTGAAGCGCTTTTCGGAGACCCGGCGCAAGCATCCGCTGGTCGTCGACGGCGTGAGCCTGCGCGAGGCGATCGCCGCGGAACGCGCCCTGCTCGAACCGATCATCCGGGCCGCGGACATGATCGTCGACACCTCGGGGATGAGCGTGCATGCGCTGCGCGACCGGATGCGTGCGCGCATCGACCCGCGGCGCACGAACCAGATGTCGTTGTTGTTCGAATCGTTCGGCTACAAGCACGGGATACCGGGGGACGCCGACTTCGTGTTCGACGTGCGCAGCCTGCCGAACCCGTATTGGGAGCACGATTTGCGCGCGCTGAACGGCCACGACGCCGCGGTCGTGCGCTACCTCGAAGGTCACGCCGAGGTCGGCCGCCTGCTCGAGGACCTGATCGGATTCGTGGAACGGCGCGTCGCCGAGGCGGTCGCGGCGAACCGCCGCTACCTCACGGTCGCGATCGGCTGCACCGGCGGCCAGCACCGCTCCGTCTACCTGGTCGAAAAGCTCGCCGCGCACTTCCGCGGCGCCCACCCCGCGGTGATGATCCGCCACGACGCCCTGCACGAGGCCTAGCGCCGGGAGACCGGAGCCCTCGCGGAATCGAAGCCGAGGAAGCGTGACAGCTCATCGGCGCAGGCAAGCGCATCCTCGACCCCGAGCGCGATCAGATCGCGGGTGAAGGCGCTCTCGAACATCAGGTAGCTCATCAACTGCGTGCCGGCCGCGCCGCCCGCCCCGATCGTGCGCAACAGGACCCGCAGGCTCCGCGGCAGCCGGGCGACGTGCCGGAGGGCGATCGGCAGCAGCGGGCGCGACGGACGGATGATCATCGACTCGATCGGCCGGATGCCCGGAGCGCGGTTATGCAGCGCGATCCGCTCGATGTCGGCGTCGACGTGATCGGTGAACAACGAGTCGAGCATGAAGCCGAACATCCGCCCGTAGCTCGGTTCCGGCAGCGGGCCCTGCGCCGCGAGCGTCTCGCGGCGGCGTTCAGCGACCCCGATGACGAGCAGGCGTTCGGCGCCGAGGTGCACCGCGGAGCCGAGCGGCGAGGTCTGGCGCATCGCGCCGTCGCCGTAGAAGCCATCCGCGAGCCGGACCGGGCGGAACAGGAACGGGATCGCCAAGCTCGCCATCACATGATCCAGCGCGATCGGCGTGCGCACGCCGCGACGGTACGCGCGCCGCCAAGGCTCGACGCCGGCCAGGGCGTCGTAGTAGGTGACCGACTCGCCATCCTCGTAGGAGGTCGCGGCGATTCCGATGGCCCGCAGCGACCCGTGCGCGAGTCCGCGCGGAATGCGGTCGAATTCCAGGCGCTCGCCGAGCAGCTGCCACAGCGGGCCGTTGTCGAACAGCGCATGCGGCGCCTGCGCGACGAGGCCGCCGCTCGCGAGTGCCGCAAGCCAGTGCAGGCCGGCTTGGAACATGCTCGCGGCGTCGGCGCGGAACACCTGCGCGACACGGAATTCCCGCCAGACCCGTTCGAGCGAATGCACCGCGCGCCGGTAATGCGCCGAGTCGGCGGCGAGCGCGAGGGCGCTGACCGCGCCGGCCGACACTCCCGTGACCACCGGAAACGGGTTCGGCGCGCGCCGGGGCAGGATTTGCGCGATCCCCTTGAGCACCCCGACCTGGTACGCCGCGCGCGCGCCGCCCCCGAGCAGCACGAGCCCGCAGGTCGGTGACCGCGGATCAGCCGAGATCGTCAATCGCCCGGTCCAGACCCGACAGGGTCAACGGATACATGCGTCCCTCGAGCAGATCCCGGGTCATGCCGACCGACCGGGTGCCGCCCCACAGCGCCTCGGGCTGGGGGTTGATCCAGGCATGGCGGGGATAGGCCTGTAGCAGCCGTCTCAGCCAGGTCTCCCCGGACTCGGCGTTCCAGTGCTCGACGCTGCCACCGGCCTCGGTGATCTCGTACGGACTCATCGTCGCGTCTCCGACGATGACCAGCCGCCAGTCGCGGGCGTAGGTGCGCAGCAACTCGAACGTGTCGATGCCGCTTTCGGTGCGACGGTGGTTGTCGCGCCACAGCCGCTCGTACGGGAAATTGTGGAAGTAGTACTGCGCGAGGTGCTTGAACTCGGCGCGGGCCGCGGAGAACAGTTCCGCCGAGGTCCGCACGTGATCGTCCATCGAACCGCCGACGTCGAGCAGCAGCAGCACCTTCACGACGTTGCGCCGTTGCGGGACCATCTTCACGTCGAGCCAGCCGCCGGAGCGGGCGGTCGCATCGATCGTCGCGGCGAGCGCGAGTTCGTCCGCGGCGCCGCTGCGCGCGAAGCGGCGCAGCCGGCGCAGCGCGAGCTTCATGTTCCGTGTCCCGAGCTCCACGTCGCCGTCGAGGTTCGCGAATTCCCGGCGGTCCCAGACCTTGGTTGCGCGACGCTGCCGGGAGCCGTCCTGACCGATGCGCACGCCCTCCGGGTTGAACCCGTACGCGCCGAACGGCGACGTGCCCGCGGTCCCGATCCACTTGCTGCCGCCCTGATGACGCGACTTCTGCTCCTCGAGCCGCTCCCGCAGCGCGCGCATCAGGGCCTCCCAGCCGCCGAGCGCACGCACCCGCGCCTTCTCCTCGTCGCTGAGGCGCGCCTCCTCGAGCCGCGCGAGCCAGTCCGCCGGCAGCTCGCGTGCGAGCGTCTCCAGCGCGCCTTCGACCCCGCGGAAGTGGGCGGCGAACGCCCGATCGTAGCGGTCGTAATGGCGTTCGTCCTTCACGAGACACGCACGCGCGAGGAAGTAGAAGCGTTCCGCGCTCGCGTCCACGAGACCGGCGCGCAGCGCCTCGAGGAGCGTCAGGAATTCGGAAATCGTCGCCGGAACCCCGGCCTCGCGCAGCAGGAAGAAGAACTTAACGAGCATTCCGTCGGTTGAGGAACAGGAGTTGCTCGAGCAGGTGCACGTCCTGCTCGTTCTTCAGCAGCGCGCCGTACAACGGCGGCAGCAACGACCTGGCGTCATCGCCGCGCAAGGCCTCGGGCGCGACGTCCTCGGCGACGAGGAGTTTGATCCAGTCGAGCAGCTCCGAGGTCGTCGGCTTCTTCTTCAAGCCCGGCGCTTCGCGCAACCGGAAGAACGTGCGCAGCGCCTCGGCGACCAGATCGCGTTTCAGACCCGGGAAGTGCAGGTCGACGATCCTGGTCATCGTCGCCTCGTCGGGGAATCGGATGTAGTGGAAGAAGCAACGCCGCAGGAACGCGTCGGGCAGCTCCTTCTCGTTGTTGCTGGTGATCACGATCACGGGCCGGTGCTTCGCCCGGATGGTCTGCCGCGTCTCATAGACGTGGAACTCCATCCGGTCCAGCTCG
>JAKBCG010000135.1 GCA_021808035.1 Pseudomonadota bacterium | reverse complement strand
GGTCGTGAACGTGAATCCCAAGCTGCTGTTCGGCTCGATGGTCGACCCGGATGCGCTGGACCCGGATTTTCGTGCCCGCATCGAGCGGTGGCGCTGCGGATCCGGCACGTTCCGGATGAACGTCGCGCTCGCGGAACTGCCGGATTTCTCGGCGCTTCCCGGCCGCGAGTGCGCCGAGCACCATACCGCGGGCATCATCATGGCGCCGTCGCTCGCCTACATGGATCAGGCTTATCTCGACGCGAAGGCGGTCGGCTGGTCGAAGCGGCCGATCGTCGAAATGCTGATCCCGTCGACGCTCGACGACACGCTCGCACCCCCGGGGAGGCACGTCGCAAGCCTGTTCTGCCAGCACGTCGCGCCGGTCCTGCCCGATGGGACATCGTGGGACGAACGTCGCGAGCAGGTCGCGGACGCGATGATCGATCTGGTGGCCTCGTACGCGCCGAACTTCAAGAAGGCGGTGCTGGGCCGGCAGATCCTGAGCCCCCTCGACCTGGAGCGGACCTTCGGCCTGATCGGCGGCGACATCTTCCACGGCGCGCTGAGTCTCGATCAGCTGTTCTCGGCCCGGCCGATGCTCGGCTACGCCGATTACCGGGGACCGGTCTGCGGCCTGTATCAATGCGGCTCAGGAACCCATCCCGGCGGCGGCGTCACCGGCGCCCCCGGACACAATGCCGCGCGGGAGATTCTCGCGGATTTGCGCCGCGGCCGGCTCAAGCGCCGATCGCACTGAGCCGCGCGCCGGTCAACCGAGCGGTGAAACGCCGAATAACCGCAGGTGCGCCCAACCGACGAACAGCCCGTACAGACCGAGCCCGACGACGACCGCGATCGCGTCGTTCCAGGGTCCGGGCGGCGCGGTGTGCGCCTGACGGACGTCCGTCCGGTGCTTCAGGGAGATCCGGTCGGCGACCGCCCACGCGAGAAAACCGCCGAACAGGAGCAGGTCGGCAAGCCGGCCGTTCATCAGCAGGTGAGCGAATGCCCAGAATTTCACCGCCGCGAGCATCGGATGACGGGTGAGCGACTGGATCCGCCCGGGCAGGTAGGCGGCAAGCAGCAACGGAAACACCGGCAGCATCAGCAGAAACGTCACGTGGCGCATCCACGGCGGGGGTGTATACAGCACGACCGGCGCCGCTCGGGCGAGCGCGAAACCGTGGACGATCAACACCAGACCAACCAGCGAAGCGACGGCGTAGACGCTCTTCCAACCCCATTCACCGAGCCGCGCGACCATTCGCGGGCGTAACGACGGCGCGATGATCGCGATCGAATGCGTCCCGAGGAACACCGCGAGGCCGAGCAGCAGGATCCCCATCGCGCGCCCCGTCAACGCTTCGTTCGCCGGCCCGTCGGCCGACCGCGCGCCGGAGCCTTGCGCTTGGCCGCGCGGGTCCGCGCTTTCGCGGAGGCCCGGGTCTTGATGGCGACGCGGACTTTCGTCGAGCCACGCGTCTTCCTGGAAGCGCGGGTCTCGTTGGCGACGCGCGTCTTCGTCGACGCTCGGGTCTTCACGGCGCCTCGGGTCTTCGCCGACCGGCGCGGCGCCTGCCGCGATGCCCGCTTCGCCGCCACCCGCTTCTTCGGCGCGACGCGCACGCGCGCCGCCGCGACGCCACGGCCGGTCGGCCGGCGCGACGCCGGCTCACCTGCGGCCGCGTCACCACGCAGCTGCTCGAGGATCGCCGGGTTCTCGAGCGTGGACACGTCCTGCGTGATTTCCTCTCCACGCGCGATCGCGCGCAGCAGGCGACGCATGATCTTGCCGGATCGGGTCTTCGGCAGATTGTCGGTCAAGCGGATCTCGTCCGGCTTCGCGATCGGGCTCAGCTGCAGGGCAACCCAGGTCCGCAGCTCCTCGACCAGCGCCTGAGCGGCCACACCGGTCGGCCGCGGTCCCTTGGTCACGAGGAATGCGAACACCGACTCACCCTTGATCTCGTGCGGCTTGCCGACGACGGCCGCCTCGGCGACGCGCGGATGGGCGACCAGCGCCGACTCGATTTCCATCGTGCCGAGACGGTGCCCGGCGACGTTCAGCACGTCGTCGATCCGTCCCATGATCCAGTAGTACCCGTCCGCGTCGCGATGCGCGGAATCGCCGGCGACGTAGAAGCGATTCTGGAATCTCTGCCAGTAGGTACGCAGATAGCGCTCGTTGTCGCCCCAGATCGTGCGCAGCATCGACGGCCATGGCCGCTTGATCACGAGGTAGCCGCCCGCACCGATCCGACGCACCGGGCGTCCCTCCTCGTCGACGACGTCGGCGAAGATCCCCGGCAGGGGCTTCGCGCAGGATCCGGGCTTCGCCGGCATCGCGCCGGGCACCGGCGTCATCATCGCCGCCCCGGTTTCGGTCTGCCACCACGTGTCCACGATCGGGCAGCGTCCGCCGCCGATCGTCCGGTGATACCACATCCACGCTTCCGGGTTGATCGGCTCGCCGACGCTGCCCAGCACGCGCAACTTCGACAGATCGTAGCGCCGCGGTATCTCGTCGCCGAGTTTCATCAGCGCGCGAATCGCGGTCGGCGCCGTATAGAAGATCGTCACCCGATGGGTCTCGCACAGCTGCCAGAACCGGCCGCCGTCCGGATGGGTCGGTGCGCCTTCGTACAGCACCACGGTGGCGCCGGCGGCGAGCGGCCCGTACGCGACATAGGTGTGCCCCGTGATCCAGCCGACGTCGGCGGTGCACCAGAAGACATCGTCCTCCTTCAGGTCGAAGGCCCAGCGGGTGGTCAGCTTCGCCCCGAGCAGGTATCCGCCGCTCGCGTGCTGGATCCCCTTCGGTCGCCCGGTCGAGCCCGACGTGTACAGCAGGAACAGCGGATGCTCCGCCTCGACCCATTCGGGTTCGCAGGATGCGCTTTGGCCGACGAGCACCTCGTGCCACCAATGGTCGCGCCCGGCGCGCATCTCGCATTCGCCACCGATGCGCGCGTACACGATCACGCGCTGAACGCTCGCGCAGCCCTCGGCGAGCGCCTTGTCGACCGCGCGTTTGAGTTCGATGCGGTGACCGCCGCGCCAGCCGCCGTCGGCGGTGATCACCATCTTCGCGCCGGCGTCCTCGATCCGGTCCTTCACCGCGTTCGCGGAGAAGCCGCCGAACACCACCGAGTGCACGGCGCCGATCCGCGCGCAGGCCTGCATCGCGACGACCGCTTCGGGGATCAGCGGCATGTAGATCACGACCCGGTCGCCCTTGCTGATCCCGTGCATCTTGAGCGCATTCGCGAACCGGCACACCTCCGCGTGCAGTTCGCGGTAGCTCAGCTTGCGCACGTCACCCGGCTCGCCCTCGAACAGGATCGCGGTCTTGTCGGGACGCTCGATCAGGTGCACGTCGAGACAGTTGTGCGACACGTTCAGGATTCCATCGCTGAACCAGCGATAGTTAGGCGCGTCCGAGTCGTCCAGCGGCACCGTGAACGGCCGCCGCCACTCGATCTCGCGTTGCGCGAGGCCGGCCCAGAAGCCGATGTAATCCTCCGCCGCGCGAGCGTGCATCGCCTCGAGCGCCGCGGCGTCGATGCCGGCGCCGGCGACGAACGAGGCGGACGGCGGGAACCGCCGCTCCTCGTGCAGGACCGATTGGATGGCTTTCTGTGACACGGCGTCGTCTCCCCGAATGCGTCGCGAAAACATTCTACCCGCAGTCCGCCGGCGCGCGCAGCGCGATGCGCTCGAACTGGCGGCGCAGCCCGGCGCCGAACCCCTGCGCCTCGAAGAACGCCGATATCGCGGTCCCGTCGGGCATACGCGGCCGCAAGTCCTCGAGCGTCGCGTCGACCGGCAGGTCGCACTGGATCACGGTGAGCCGGCGCGCGAAGAACGCGGTCTCGCGATGCGCGAGCAGCGCCCGCCGGACGCGGTCGGCGCCACGTAGCCCGAGTGTCGCGATCCGGCCGAGGTTGGCGTAGAGATCCTCGAGCGAATGGAACTCCGCCAGCAGCCGCGACGCGGTCTGGCGTCCGATGCCCGGGACGCCCGGAACGTTGTCCACGGCGTCGCCGGTCAGCGCCAGGAAATCGGCGAGTCGTTCGGGCGTCGCACCGAAGCGCGCACCGATTTCGTCGTACCCGTAGCGGTCGCGACCACCGCCGTCCCAGAACAGATCGCCGTCGCGGATCAGTTGCGCGAGGTCCTTGTCGCGCGTCAGCAGCACGTTACGCAGCCCGGCGGACCGGGCGCGCGCGACGAACGTCCCGATCAGATCGTCCGCTTCGTAGCGCCCGCTCGCGAACGCCGCGACGCCGGCGAGCCGGCAGAATTCGCGGCACAGCCCGAACTGGCGCGCGAGGTCCGGTGGCGGCTCGGCGCGGTTCGCCTTGTACGCGGGAAAGATCGAGTGTCGATACGACGTCTCGCCGCCGGGGCCGGGGTCGAACGCGACCACGATTCGCGCGGGGCGCTCGCGCTCGAGAAGATCCGCGAGAAAGCGCGCGAAACCGTACAGCGCATGGGTCGGCTGGCCGTCGGCGTCCGCGAAATCGCCCGCGAGCGAATGGTACGCACGAAAGATGAAGTAGCTCGCGTCGACGTGGTAGACGACGCCGGGCCAAACCGCGTTCACATCCGCCAGAGCTGGATCCGCTCGTGCAGCGGACTCGTTCGCGGGAAGTGCGCCAGCAGGTACTCCATCTGGTCCGCGAGCACGCGCCGGCCCTTCAGGTAGATGTACTCGGCGTAGGTCGGCGTGAACGGAACCGCGAGCAGCTGCATGCCCGCCTGTTCCGGCGTGCGCGAGGCCTTCGCGTTGTTGCAGCGGCGACAGGCCGTGACCACGTTCGCCCACAGGTCGCGTCCGCCGCGACTGAACGGCGTCACGTGATCGCGCGACAGCTGTCCGTAGGGAAAGCGCGCGCCGCAGTACAGGCACAGATAAGCATCCCGGCGAAACAGGGTCTGGTTGTTCAACGGCGGCGTATAGGCCGCGCCGCGCAGATTGCCGGGATTGCCGGTATGACCGACGGTCGCGATGATCGAATGGACCTCGACCACGGTGCGCCGCCCGGTGATCGCGGACGTGCCGCCGAACAGCCGGTACAGGCGGGTCCCGCACGCATAGGCCACCTGTCCGGTGTGGTAGAGTCGGGCGGCCTCGCGATAATCGACCCACTCGAGCGGCATGCCCGATACGTCGGTGCGCAGCACCTGTTGCGACAGCGGATGGGCGGACGGCGCCGCGCGGGCGCGCGGGTCGTCGGGCCCGAAGTCGTGCGTCGCGGCCACCATAGGCTGGTTAAGATAGTCGAGTCCTGTGCCATAATTCAACGTCGCTTGAGGAGAGCAAGCAGATGACCGTGACCGTCGGAGTCCTCACGGAAACCGCCGCGAGGGAGACCCGGGTCGCCGTGACGCCGGAAGTGGCCTCGAAGCTCAAGGGCCTCGGCGCCGTGGTGTTGATGCAGCGGGGCGCGGGGGATGCGGCGCATTTCCCCGATGCGCTGTACGCGGACGTCACGTTCGCCGAGCCGTCCGCGATCCTCGCGCGGGCGAACCTGCTGCTCAAGGTCCAGCCGCCGTCGGCCGCCGAGGTCGAGGGGTTGCAGCCCGGTGCGGTGGTGATCGGCTTCATGCAGGCTTACGCCCGTCCGGATCTGGTGCGGGCGCTGCGCGACCGGCGGATCACGAGTTTCGCGATGGAACTGGTCCCCCGGATCTCGCGCGCGCAATCGATGGACGCGTTGTCGTCGCAGGCGGCGGTCGCGGGCTACAAGGCCGTGCTGATCGCCGCGAATCAGCTGGAGAAGTTCCTGCCGATGCTCACCACCGCGGCGGGAACGATCCGCCCGGCGACCGTGCTGGTGATCGGCGCGGGCGTCGCCGGGCTCCAGGCGATCGCGACCGCGAAACGCCTCGGCGCGATCGTCGAAGCCTACGACGTTCGCAGCGCGACCCGTGAACAGGTCCGCTCGCTCGGCGCGAAATTCGTCGATACCGGCGTCTCCGCCGAGGGCGCCGGCGGTTACGCGCGCGAGCTCACCGACGAGGAGAAGGCGAAGCAACAAGCGGTCCTCGATGCGAGGGTCGCGGCGAGCGACGTGGTGATCACGACCGCGTCCGTGCCCGGCCGGCCCGCGCCGCGGATCGTCGGCGAGGCGGCGGTCGAGCGCATGCGGCCGGGATCCGTGATCGTCGACATCGCCGCCGAGCAAGGCGGCAACTGCGCGTTGACCCGGGCGGGCGAAACGATCGTCCACCGCGGGGTCACGATCGCGGGTCCGGTGAACCTCGGCGCGACGCTGCCGTTCCACGCGAGCGAGATGTACGCGCGAAACCTGCTGAATCTGGTGAAGCCGGCGTTCTCGAACGGTGAATGGCGGGTCGACTGGAGCGACGAGGTGTTCGCCGGGGCCGTCCTGACCCACGACGGCCAGATCAAGCACGAAGCCACCCGCAAAGCGGTGGAAGGAAAATGAACCCATGATCGACGGCGTGATCGCACTCTACATCTTCATGCTCGCGGCATTCACCGGTTACGAGGTGATCTCGCGGGTGCCGGTGATCCTGCACACGCCCTTGATGTCCGGATCGAACTTCGTGCACGGGATCGTGCTGGTCGGAGCGATGGTCGCGCTCGCCTCCGCGGACTCGACACTCGCGCGCGTGATCGGTTCGATCGGCGTGTTCCTCGCGGCGGGCAACGCCGTCGGCGGCTACGTGGTGACCGAACGCAT
The DNA here is from genome assembly GCA_021808035.1 of Pseudomonadota bacterium. Lineage (GTDB taxonomy): Bacteria > Pseudomonadota > Gammaproteobacteria > Steroidobacterales > Steroidobacteraceae > Bog-1198. The sequence goes on along the minus strand of JAKBCG010000135.1, from coordinate 133 downwards.
GCTGCGCATGTTCGTCTCGACCGGCAAGAACAAGGGTCACCGACCATGAGCGGCGCGACGATGTCGGCCGGGACGCTGGTACAGCTGTCGTACCTGATCGCGGCGGCGCTGTTCATCCTGGGCTTGAAGCGCA
>JAKBCG010000134.1 GCA_021808035.1 Pseudomonadota bacterium | reverse complement strand
GGCTCGGCGAGGACCCGCTCCTGCTGGTGCTCGACGGCGTGACCGATCCACACAACCTCGGCGCGTGTCTGCGGACCGCGGAGGCCGCGGGCGCGCACGCGGTCGTGATTCCGCGCGACCGGGCCGCCGGCATCGACGGTGTGGCCCGCAAGGCGGCGGCCGGCGCCGCGGACTTCGTGCCGGTCGCCGCGGTCACGAATCTGGCGCGCACCCTGGAACGACTGAAGGAACGTCGGATCTGGGTCGCCGGGACCGCCGCCGATGCGCCGGAGACGATCTACTCGGCGGACCTGCGCCGGCCGCTCGCGCTCGTGCTCGGCGGCGAGGGCGGCGGAATGCGCCGGTTGACCCGGGAGCGCTGCGATTTCCTGGTCCGGATTCCGATGGCGGGCCGGATCGAGTCGCTGAACGTCTCGGTCGCGACCGGCATCGCGCTGTTCGAGGCCACGCGGCAACGCCGCGCCCGAGAAGCCGCGAGTTGACCGTCGATGACGGGGCGCGTATCCTTCGCGCTCTTTTCGCCGGGCGACCGGCTTGACTCCTTGCCTCACCGCTCGCAACGGGAGGCACATTCCGCAAGGAGACGACATGCGACATTACGAGATCGTGCTCCTGGTCCATCCGGACCAGAGCGAGCAAGTGCCTGCGATGATCGACCGCTACAAGGGGATGATCACGGCGGGCGGCGGTGCGGTGCATCGCTTCGAGGACTGGGGCCGGCGCCAGCTCGCGTATCCGATCGCCAAGGTCCACAAGGCGCACTACGTGCTGATGAACGTCGAGTGCGACCAGAAAACCCTCGGTGAACTCTACGGCGCGTTCCGATTCAGCGATGCGGTGCTGCGGCACCTGGTCGTGAAGATGGACGAGGCGGTGACCGAGCCTTCGCCGATGGCGAAGTCCTCGGAGGACGGTGCGCGGCGTCACGAGGAATTCGACGACGCCGACGACGAAGAAACCCCGGCCAGCGCGCGCTGAGCGGACGCAGTTCAAGGAGCTTCCATGGCACGTTTTTTCCGCCGCAAGAAGTTTTGCCGCTTCACCGCCGAGGGCGTGAAGCAGATCGACTACAAGGATCTCGGTACGCTGAAGGGCTACGTCACCGAGACCGGCAAGATCGTCCCGAGCCGGATCACCGGCACGCGCGCGCACTACCAGCGGCAGCTGCAGCTCGCGATCCGCCGGGCGCGCTATCTCGCGTTGTTGCCGTACACGGATCAGCACTGAAAGGGCGGAGGGCGCATCGATGGAAATCATCCTCCTGCAGAAGGTCGCGAACCTGGGCCAGATCGGCGACCGGGTGAAGGTCAAGTCGGGCTACGCGCGCAATCACCTCGTGCCGACCGGGCGGGCGACGCTTGCGACGCCGGCGAACATCGCGAAGTTCGAGGCCCAGCGGGCCGAGCTCGAAGCGAAGGCGCATGCGGAGCTGCAGCACGCGCAGGAGCGTGCGGCGAAGTTCGAGAACTTCAAGCTCGAGCTGCGCGCGAAGGCGGGCTCGGAAGGCAAGTTGTTCGGATCGATCGGCACGGCGGACATCGCCGAGGCGGCCGTGAAGGCCGGGTATCCGATCACGCGTTCCGAGGTGCGGATGCCGAACGGGCCGATCCGCTCGACCGGCGATCATTCGGTCGAACTGCACCTGCACACCGACGTGGACGTGACCTTGCTGGTCACGATCGTTGCCGAAGATTAGCGGCGCTCCGAGCCGCGTCGCGCACGGATAGCACGTGGCGGAACCGGCGAGCCGGCGGTCGACCGAGGCGGGGGTCCGCCTGCCGCCGCATTCGGTCGAGGCCGAGCAATCGGTCCTCGGCGGCCTGTTGCTGGATTCGGCAGCCTGGGATCAGATTGCCGACCGGGTCGCCGCCGGCGACTTCTACCGGCATGACCATCGGTTGATCTTCGAGGCGATCGCCTCGCTGGTCGAGCGCAGCCAGCCTTGCGATGCGGTCACGGTCTCCGGCCTGCTCGAGAGCCAGGGGCTCTCGGACCAGATCGGCGGCCTCGCCTATCTCGGCGCGCTCGCGCGCGACACGCCGACCGCGGCCAACATCCGCGCGTACGCGGACATCGTCCGGGAGCGCTCGATCCTGCGCCAGCTGGTCACCGCGGGCAATGCGATCGCCTCCTCGGCGCTCGAGCCCGAAGGGCGCGAGGCCCGCGAGATCGTCGACGACGCGGAGCGCGCGGTGTTCGAGATCGCGGAGCGCGGCGCGCGCGGCACCGTCGGTTTCCAACCCGTGAAGAGCGTGCTGCCCGCGGTCGTCGACCGCATCGACGAGCTGTACAACTCGCCCGACCAGCTCACCGGCATCTCGACGGGGTTCAAGCGGCTCGACGAGATCACCTCGGGCCTGCAGCCGGGCGATCTGATCGTCGTCGCCGGCCGGCCGTCGATGGGCAAAACGACGCTCGCGGTGAACATCGCGGAGAACGCGGCGCTCGGCGCGAACAAGGCGGCGGCGATCTTCAGCATGGAGATGTCCGCCGAGTCCTTGACGCTGCGGATGATCTCCTCGCTCGGACGGATCAATCAGGCGCACCTGCGGTCCGGGCGGCTGCAGGAGGACGACTGGCCGCGGATCGACTCGGCGATGACCCAGCTGTCGAACGCGCGGATCTTCGTCGACGAGACGCCGGCGCTCACGCCGACCGAGGTCCGGGCGCGTGCGCGGCGCTTGAAGCGCGAGCGCGGGCTCGACCTGATCGTCGTCGACTACCTGCAGCTGATGCAGGTCGCCGGCACGAAGGAGAATCGCGCGACCGAGATCTCGGAGATCTCGCGCTCGCTGAAGGCGCTCGCGAAGGAATTGAAGGTGCCGGTGATCGCGCTGTCGCAGCTCAATCGCAGCGTCGAGCAGCGGGTCGAGAAGAAGCCGGTGATGTCGGATCTGCGTGAGTCCGGTGCGATCGAGCAGGACGCCGACGTGATCCTTTTGATCTATCGCGAGGAAGTGTACGACCCGAACACGACGCGCAAGGGCATCGCGGACATCATCATCGCGAAACAGCGCAACGGCCCGATCGGCGAGGTTCAGCTCACGTTCCTCGGGCAGTACACGAAATTCGAGAACTACGCGCCCGAATCGTACGCCGAAGGCGTATTCGGCTGAACGGCTTCGGGCTTGGACCGCGCGCGGCTGGTCGACGCGGACGGGCGCGCGCGGCCTGCGCCGGTGCCGCGCCGGTCAGAGCGACTCGGGGGCCCCGGACTCCTCGGCAGGCTCGCGGCGGCGGATCGAGCCGACCGGCACCGTCGCGACCGTCGGCGGCCGTGCGCCTTCCTCCGAGTACTGGATCGGCAATTCCGGCGCCATCGGCCCGCTGACGCGTGGGCCGCGCAGCGCGGTGAGCATCGCCTTCAGCGGCCGGCTGAACGCATCGTTCACCGCGGTTCCCTCGAAACCGCAATGGGCCATGCAGTTGTTGCAACGCGGATTGCGGCCGACGCCATAGCGTTCCCAATCGGTCTCCTCGATCAGCGACCGATAGCTCGGCGCATAGCCCTCGTCGGTCAGCAGGTAGCAGGGCCGCTGCCAGCCGAACACGTTGTACGTCGGGTTGCTCCACGGCGTGCACTGATAGCGCTGATTGCCGGCCAGGAAATCCAGGAACAACGCCGAGTGATTGAACACCCAGCGCCGGCGCGCCCGGCCGCGGCGGCGAAAGATCTCGCGAAACAGTTGCTTGCTCGCGTGGCGACCGAGGAACACGTCCTGCCGCGGCGCATGATGGTAGCTGTAACCGGGCGATACCGTGATGCCTTCGATGCCGAGTTCCATCGCGGTGTCGAAGAAATCCGCCACGTCGTCCGGGCTCTCTCCGTTGAACAACGTGCAGTTGATCGTGACCCGGAATCCCTTCTCCCGCGCGAGCCGGATCGCGGCGACCGCCTTGTCGAAGACCCCTTCCTGGCAGACCGATTCGTCGTGACGCTGCCGGTTGCCGTCGAGGTGGATCGAGAAGGTGAGGTACGGCGACGGCCGGTACTCGTCGATGTGTTTGGACAGCAGGATCGCGTTCGTGCACAGGTACACGAATTTCTTGCGGGCGACGATGCCCGCGACGATCTGCGGCATTTCCTTGTGGATCAGGGGTTCGCCGCCCGGAATGGAGACGATCGGCGCGCCGCACTCGTCGACCGCGTGCAGCGCGTCCTCGACGCTGACGCGTTTTTGCAGGATCTCCTTCGGATAGTCGATCTTGCCGCAGCCGGAGCAGGCGAGATTGCACTGGAACAGCGGTTCCAGCATCAACACCAGCGGGTAGCGCTTGTCGCCACGGAGCTTGCGCGCGGCGAGATAGCGGGCGACCCGGTAAACCTGAAGCAGTGGAATGCCCATGCCGGTATTCTAGCCAAATCGCGCACCGACCGAGAGGATGATTGCGAAGATGTCAGATCGCGGCAGCCGGACCCGATGAGTCCCGACGTGTTCCAGGCGCTGCGCATGCTCGGGGTCGCGCTCGCCGTCGCCCCGGCCGCGTACCTTGGTATCGCGCTGTGGGTGGTCCGTCGTGGCGCCGCCGCGGCCGCCGCGGTCGCTGCGCCACCCGCGCACCGGCCCGCGGTATCCGTGTTGAAGCCGCTGTGCGGGGTCGAGGCGGGCACCTACGACTGCCTGCGATCGTTCTGCGCGCAGGCATATCCGCGGTACGAGATCGTGTTCGGCGTGCAGGATCCGGCCGATCCAGCGCTCGCGGTCGCCGAACGTCTGGTGCGCGAATTCCCGGCCTTGCCGCTGCGCATCGTCGCGGATCGGCGACAGCATGGCGCGAATCGCAAGGTCTCCAACCTGATCAACATGCTCGGCGCGGCGACCCACGATCATCTCGTGCTCGCGGACAGCGACATCCGGGTGGGACCCCGGTATCTCGACGCCGTGGTCGCGCCGCTGCTCGAACCCGGGGTCGGCGTGGTCACGACCGCTTATCGGGCGGTCGCTCAACCGGGTCTCGCGTCGTGGCTCGCGGCGACGTTCGTGAACGATTGGTTCTATCCGTCGGTGCGGGTCGCGGCCGCGTTCGGCTCGCGGGAATTCGCGTTCGGCGCGACGATCGCGCTGCGCCGCGATGCCCTCGAGGCGATCGGCGGGTTCGAGGCGATCGCGGACCAGCTCGCCGACGACTATGCGCTCGGCGAGGAGACCCGGCGGCGCGGGTTGCGCACGGTGCTTGCCGCGGTCGAGGTCGAGACGGTCGTGGAGGAGCGCTCGCTGCGCGACTCGCTGCGGCACCTGCTGCGCTGGTTGCGGACGATTCGTGCGGTGCGGCCGGCGGGTTATGCGGCCTCCCTGGTCACGTTCGGGGTGCCGGTGGCCGCGATCGGCGCGGTGCTCGCCGGCGGCGGACCGCCCGCGGCGGTCGCGCTCGGGATCGCGGCGCTGGCCCGTCTCGTGCTACATTACGAGGTGCGCGGGCGCGGGGCGCCCTGGTGGGACTGGCTCGCGCTCCCGCTCGGCGACTCGCTGAGCCTTGCCCTTTGGTGCTGGGGATTCGTCACGCGCAGCGTGCGCTGGCACGGCGACCGATACCGCCTCGCCGGCGATGGCGCGTTCCAGCGATATGAGGACTCGACGCGATGAGAACATTGTTCCTGCATCCCCCGTCATTCGACGGTTTCGACGGCGGCGCCGGAGCGCGTTACCAGGCGAAGCGCGAGGTGCGTTCGTTCTGGTATCCGACCTGGCTTGCGCAGCCGGCCGCGATGGTGCCGGGGAGCCGTCTGCTCGACGCGCCGGCCGACGGCTTGAGCATGGAGGCGGTGCTGCCGCTCGCCGATCAATACGACCTCGTGATCATGCACACGAGCACGCCGTCGTTCCCGAAGGACGCGCACGTCGCGGAGCTGCTGAAGGCGCGCAACCCCCGGCTCGTGATCGGCATGGTCGGTGCGAAGGTCGCGGTCGACCCGGCGGGTTCACTCGCCGCGTCGCCGGCGATCGACTTCGTCGCGCGCGAGGAGTTCGACTATACCTGCAAGGAGGTCGCGGAGGGCCGTCCGCTCGCCGAGGTGCTCGGCCTGTCTTATCGCGACGCGGACGGGACCCCGCGACACAACGCGCCGCGGCCGATGATCGCGGACATGGACGAGCTGCCGTGGGTGTCACCGGTGTACCGGCGCGACCTCACGATCCCGAACTATTTCATCGGTTACCTGCAGCATCCGTACGTGTCGATCTACACCGGACGGGGCTGCCGCTCGAAGTGCACGTTCTGCCTGTGGCCGCAGACCGTCGGCGGCCACAAGTACCGCGTGCGCAGTCCGCAGAACGTCGTCGACGAGGTGCGCTGGATCAAGGAGAACATGCCCGAGGTCAAGGAGATCTTCTTCGACGACGACACGTTCACCGATTTCCGCCCGCGCGCGGAGGAGATCGCGCGCGGACTGGGCAAGCTCGGCGTCACCTGGTCGTGCAACGCGAAGGCGAACGTGCCGTACGAGACGTTGCGGGTGCTGCGCGACAACGGTCTGCGGCTGCTGCTCGTCGGGTACGAGTCCGGCAACGACCAGATCCTGCACAACATCCGCAAGGGCCTGCGAACCGACATCGCGCGGCGCTTCACCCGCGATTGCCGCAAGCTCGGCATCACGATCCACGGTACCTTCATCCTGGGCCTGCCCGGAGAGACCCCGGAGACGATCCGCGAGACGATCGACTACGCGGTCGAGATCAATCCGCACACGATCCAGGTCTCGCTCGCGGCGCCGTATCCCGGGACCGAGCTGTACGCCCAGGCGGTCGCGAACGGCTGGCTCAAGGAGAACGACGGCTTGAACCTCGTGAACAGCGAGGGCGTGCAGCTCGCGCCGATCTCCTATCCGAACCTCGA
>JAKBCG010000133.1 GCA_021808035.1 Pseudomonadota bacterium | reverse complement strand
CGACCACCGCCAGACCGATCTCGTCGGCCGCGTCCATCGCGGCCTGAAACGCGCTCTTGCCCATGCGCAGGTGCCGGGTGATGTTCTCGACCTCGACGATCGCGTCGTCGACGAGCACACCGGTGATCAGCGACAGTGCGAGCAAGGTCATCTGGTTCAAGGTGAACCCAAACCACCGCATGAATGCGAAGGTCGGCAGCGCCGCGAGCGGAATTGCGAGCGCGGAGATCGCGGTCGCGCGCAGATCCCGCAGGAACACGTAGACGATCACCACCGCGAGGATCGCGCCTTCGATCAACGCCTCGATCGACGCATCGTAGGATTCCTTCGTGAACGTGACCGTCGTGAACACCTGCTTCAGGTCGACGCCCGGGGACTCTCGCGAGATCTTCGCGAGTTCGCCCTCGACCCGGTGCAGCGTGTCGACGTCGGATGCGCCTTTCGCCTTGTACACCGCGAACGTGGTCGCCGGCTGCCCGTTGAGGCGGGAGATGCTGCGGACCTCCTCGGTACCGTCGGTGACGTGTGCGATGTCGCCGAGCCGCACCGTGCTGCCGGTCGGCACGCGCAGGCGCAGGTTCGCGAGCTTCGCGACGCTGTGCACGCCGCCGAGCACGCGGATCGCCTGCTCCGCGCCGCCGATGTCGGAGCGTCCGCCCGGCACGTCGACGTTCACGTCGCGCAGCTGCCGCCCGACCTCGGCCGCGGTGATCCCGTAGGATTCCATTCGCGCCGGATCGAGCTCGACCCGGATCGCGCGGTCGACGCCGCCGGAGCGGGTCACGCGCGCGACGCCGGACAGCGCGAGCAGGCGTTTCGCGACGGTGTCGTCGACGAACCACGACAGCTGCTCGGGGCTCATCGACGCGTCGCTGACCGCGTAGTAGACGATCGGTCCGCCGTCGACGTCGAGCCGCGTGACCTGCGGCTCCTCGATGTCCTGCGGCAGGTCCGCGCGCACCCGCGCGACCGCGTCGCGTACGTCGTTGGTCGCGCGGTCGATTGGCGTGCCGATGCGGAACTCGACGACCGTCTGCGCGACGCCCTGCGTCGCCCAGGAGGTGATGTGCTTGACGTTGCCGATGTTCGCGACCGCCGCCTCGACGCGGCGCAGGATCTGCGTCTCGATCTCGCTCGGCGCCGCGCCCGGCTCCTCGATCGTGATCTGCACGAACGGTGCGGAAATATCCGGGTTCAGGGTGATCGGCAGCCGGATGAACGCGACCACGCCGAACGCGAACAGCACCGCGAACAGCACCAGCGGGAACATCGGGTGCTCGATCGCCCAGGCGGAGATCCGACTCATGACGCCGCCCGCGAGACGATCACGCGCTCGCCCGTCTGCAGGAACGGTCCCGCGACCGCGACGACGCGTTCCGCGCCGGTCAGGCCGCTGCCGATCACCAGGCCGTCCGAGCGGGCGTCGCTCACGCGTACCGGACGCCGCTCGACGCGATCCTGCCGGTCGACGATCAGCACGTAGCGGCCGGCCTCGTCGGTGAGCACCGCGGTCTGTGGCAGCAGCACCCCCGGCGTCGCGCCGACCCGCACTTGCGCGCTCGCGAACGAGCCGGGCCGAAGATCCGGATCGCCCGCGCGCATCGCGATGCGCACAGTTCCTTCACGAGTCTGCGGATCGATCACCGAGCCGACGTGCCAGACGGTGCCGTGATAGAGCCGATCGACACCCTCGAGACGGATCGCGGCACGCTCGCCGACCCGGAGGCGGGGCATGTCGACCTCGGCGACCTGGCCGCGCAGCTCGATCTGGCCGCCCAGCGCGAGATGAAAGAGGACCGTCTGACCCGGCACCGCGATCTGGCCGATCTCGGCCGACCGGGTCAGGATCAATCCGGCGGCCGGCGCTCGAATCGTCGTGTGCGCGAGCCGGCTGCGCGCATCCGCAAGGCTCGCTTCCGCGACCTGCACCTTTGCGGCCGCGCTCAGCGCGGTCGCGCGCCGTTGCTCGGCCTCCTCTTTGGAGAAGAGGTCGGGATCCTTGCGCACGCGGCGCCACTCGACGCGGGCGAGCGCCTCGGCCGCGCGGGCCTCGGCAAGCGCGGCGACCGCCGAGTCGACCCGCGACGTCGCGATCCCCGCATCCAGCCGGGCGAGCACCTCGCCGGCACGCACGGTCTCGCCCCCATCGACCAGGATCTGGGTGACCCGCCCGGCATCCCCCTCGTTGCCGATCGGCAGGTCGTGACGCGCGCTGATCAAGCCGGTGATCGACACCGTGACCGCGAATTGGCGCCGCTCGGCCACCAGCACCGTGACCCGGGGTGGAGGGTTCTTGCGGGTGTCCACGGCGGCCCGTGCCCGCGCGCGATGCTGATGCACCCAGATCCCACCGACCAATGCGCAGATCGCAAACGTGAGTATGGCGACGGACACCCGGGTGCGCCGGGAGCGCGCGGCGAGGTTCGCGAGTCGGTCTCGAAGCATGGCGGCAACATCCCCCCTGTTGGGCTTGGACGTTGAACACCGCTCGACGCCGGAAGTTGCACGCGCGGGGCGAAAACGCCCAAGACACCCGCGGCGGGGCGCACTCGCACGGGGACGGGCCGAGGGCGTGCGACGGCCGGTCGCCCGGCCGCCGCCGCCATCAGTGCGGATGTCTACCGACGACTCGTGGTGAGGTCGTCAAAGCTTCGAGAGGGCATCGACGAAATAGTCTCCATTCGGCGTGCCGACGCCGGTCACGTCGTCCCAACCGGGGCCGGTCGTGAGGGATGAGTCGGTTCCGAACGTGAGCACGAACCAGCGCGTGGAGTACGGGCTGTTGTAGAGCGCGCTGTAATACCCCGTCGTCCCGTCGAGCGGGCTCGCGAGTTGATCCGCCGAATAGTTCGTCGTCAGGTTCCCCGCCGTGATGGACCCGGTGACGTTGCCCGGCGACGACGAGCTCACGACGTCGTAGATCGGGTCAGTGGTGTCGTTGGCGGATGCCAGTTGATACATCAACGGTGCGGCTTGACCGAGCGGATGTCCAGCCGTTTGCGCCGCGATCGCCATCATCGCGGAGAACGTCGGACAAGCGAGACTCGTGCCGCCGATCGTGAACACGCTGGGCACGCCGTTGATCGTTTCGATGACCTCCACGCCGGTGTAGGGATCCGCAAGCATCGAGACGTCCGGCACCCAGCGCATCGTTCCGGGCAGTGCCGATTGCCAATCCGGCTTCGCAAAGGTCAAGCTCGGCCCGCCGCCGGCGCCGAATTGAAACCCCAGCGGCAGCGGCGGATCGTCGGGAGGACTCCCGAGCGATGCCTTGTCGGCGATGCGCGTGAGATTGTTGCCCCAGCCGGTCTGAAACGCGATCGTATCGTCCGGATTCAGCGCGAGGCTCGTCCCGCCGACGGCGGTCGCGTACGGCGAGCTGCCCGGAAAGCCCACGGTCTTGAAACCGACCGCCGCCGCGAAATCGCCGCTGTCGCCGCTCGAGAAATTCACGTCGATGCCCTGCACCGCCGCCTCCTCGAGGATTCGATTGTCACGTTGCAATCGCGCCGGATTGCCGAAGCCTTCGACTTCCGACCAACTGTTCGAGATCGTGTTGCCGTAGTGATGCACGACCGCGAAGTTCACCGCCTCGTCGATGTCCGCGCCGCTGTTCGGCGCGATCACCAGCACGATCTTCGCGCCCGGTGCCATCGCATGCGCCCACTCGACGTCGAGCGTGATCTCGTCGGCCCAGCCCGCCGGCGAACCGAAGTACCGGTTACCGGGGAAATTCAGCGTGCCGGGCGCATTCACGACCTGGAAATTGCTCGCCTTGAGCTGCGGCAATCCGTAGATCTTGGAAAACAGGTTCGCATCACTCTGGATGGTCGCGCTGCCGAACGCGTCGGTGATCACGATCGTCTGGCCGCTGCCGTCGTAACCGGCCGCGTACAACGGGCTCATGCCGTACGCGGTCTGTAACTCGCTCGGTTGGTAACCGCACGGCGGCAGACTCCCGGAGGCCGTGTTCCCGATGTCCGCGCCATAGCGATTGCCCGTATAGGTTGCCTTCGCATTGGAATCGGTGAAAGCCTGCGTATGGACGCCGCGGAAGCACTGGCTTTCGAAGAACAACCCGTTCGATCGCGAGCCCACCGCGATCGGCTGCGCCGCCGGCGCCTCGGTTGCGGTCGGATAGGCCAGGTCCGGGCTGAATCCGTAGTCATCGAGACCGCCGATCGCTTCGACGTGCGCACCCACCGCGTCGGCGATGACCGGATCGCCTCGATTGGCGTAATAGGACCGGCCATCGAACGTGAAGGTGTCGATCTGGGTCTTGAATGCCTGCTCGATCGCGGCGACCGTCCCGGAGACCTTCACGTACGAATTGTCGGCCGCGACATAGAGCACGGCGAGTCCGTGAGCGGTCGCATAATGCTCGAACGACGCGACGTCTCGTGCGATCGGCGCGTAGGTCGCGTCGAACGCCGCCTGGGTGATCCACCGATGGTATTGCGCGCTCCCTCGCGTGCGTTGCTGTTTCGCGAGCCGGTCGAGCTGCGCCGTGTTCCGCAGCCGCAACCAGACCGTCACGGCGATCGTCTGCGAGGGATCGAGCGCCCCGGTGTCCTTCGCATGCGCGATGAAACCCGGCGTATTGTGCGCGATCCGGTAGCCCGTGATCGCGGCCGCGGCACTCGCACCCGCGCTCGCCGAGAGCAGCATCGCGGTCAACGCGCACGCCGTCGCGATCATGAGCCGGTTTCGCCGCCCGCCGGGCCGGCCCTCCACACTGAAATCACGGGATGAAGTGTTCATGACCTTGGCTCCCCTCCGATTCTTGATTGGCCGACGCGCAATCCCCGGCCGGCAGATCGCTCGATGGTCGCACCGATGTGCCGATAGATCAATTGCCCCGGGGTCGCAGCGGCGTCCCCGCCACGGTCACCCCTCGCTACAGGTTGTCGCCCGCGGCGAACACCCGGGTCGCGAGCCAGGTCAGCACGACGACAAACGCGGTCAGCACGCAGATCGAGAGCACCGGCGGGTACGCGTAACGACCGATCACCGCACCGCGCATCAGGTCGACGGCGTAGGCCACCGGATCGGCGTGCGCGAGCGCTCGCAGCCACGGCGGCGCTCGGTCGAGCGGGTAGAGCGCACCCGACAGGAAGAAGAGCGGCAGCAGCACCGCGTTACCGATGATCGGGAACACGGTGGTCGAACGAAACCGCGCCGCGGTGGCGACACCGAGCGCGGAGAAAGTCAGGGCCGCGAGCCACATCGAGGCGATGAGTTCGACGAAGCGCAGCGGCGAGAGTCCGAGGCCGAGCACCGGGACCAGCAGCAGCAGTACCGTCGCCGGCACGAGCGCCTGCAGCGCGCCCGACAACACTTTGCCGAGTGCGATCGACACCCGCGGTACGGGGGCAACCAGCACCGCCTTCAGGAAGCCGATCTGCCGGTCGAACACGATCAACATCGCCGCGAACACCGAAGAGAACAGCAATGACAGCCCGAGCACGCCCGGGAAGATGTAATGCAGGTACCCTCGCCCACCCATCACCGAACTCGCACCGAGCCCCGATCCCAGCACGAACAGGTACAGCAGTGGCTGGATCAAGCTGGTGGCGAGTCGCACCCGGTCGACCCACAGCCGCTTGAGGTCGAGCAGGATCACCGCGATCAGGCCTCTCATTGCGCTGCCCCCGGGCCGCTTGCGCCGCGCACCCGGGGCGCCGCCTGACCGTCCTCGAGCGCGCGCCCGGTGAGCTTCAAGAACACGTCCTCGAGGCTCGGTTCGTGGATCTCGGCGCGGTGGGTGCGGACGGGAAGCTGCGCGAGCACCTCCGGCAGCACCGCCGCGGGCTCCGGAACGACCAGCAGGACCCCGCGCGCACCGACCTCGGGCTCGAACCCGCGCTCGTGCAACCACGCGGCGGCCCGCGCGTCGTCGGCGGTCGCGAGCAGCAGCACGCCGCCGCCGATGCGATTCTTCAACGCCTGGGGCGTGTCGAGCGCGAGGATCCGCCCGTGATCGATCAAGGCGATCCGGTCGGCGGGCTCCGCCTCGTCCATGTAATGCGTGGTCAGGAACACGGTCCCACCCCGCTGGCTGTAGCGGCGCGCCTCGCCCCAGAACTGGCGGCGCGCATCGACGTCGAGGCCGAGCGTCGCCTCGTCGAGGAACAGCAGGTCCGGGCTCGCGACCAGCGCGCGCGCGAGCTCCACGCGCCGCTTCTGTCCGCCGGAGAGTTTCTGCGCCTCGCGCTCGGCGACCTCCTCCAGCCCGAGCGTGTGCAGCAACTCCTCGCTCCGTGCCTTCGCCGCGCGCGACGAGAGCCGGTAGAACAGGCCCATCAGGTACAGATTGTCGCGTACCGAGAGCTTGCCCTCGAGCGCCGGCTCCTGGAACACGATGCCGATCCGCTCGCGCACTCTGGCGCGCTCGCGCACCGTGTCGTGCCCGAGCACGCGCGCCTCGCCCTCGCTCGGCCGGAGCAGCGTCGCGAGGATCGAGAACAGAGTCGTCTTGCCCGCACCGTTCGGTCCGAGCAACGCGAACATCTCGCCCCGGCGCACGACGAGGTCGATGCCCCGGAGCGCATGCACGGCGCCGTACCGCTTGTGCAGCGAGCGGGCCTCGATCGCGATCTCGCCCGGTCCGCCGGAGTCGCCGCGCGGATCCTGAGGATCAGCGGGGCCAGGCATGGCCTGCGAGCATCAGCGTGGCGAGCGCAGCGGCGACCCGCCGCCAGAAACCGAGATGAGACGCATTCTCTTTGTTGAGAAGCACCTCTTTCATGTGATAGCAAGGGAAGCCGAGCCGGTTCAGTGCGACATGCGTCGACCAGGTGCCGGTACGGCCAAAGCCAGCGCCGATGATTTTCAGTGCCATCCGGCGAATGTTTCTAACA
>JAKBCG010000132.1 GCA_021808035.1 Pseudomonadota bacterium | reverse complement strand
GCGAGATGATTGGACGCGTCGCCACCGTAGTAGAAGCTGCTGACCAGCGCTAGCGTCGCCCCGACGGTCCACTTCGGAGTCGGCGCGTAGTCCACGCCGAGCTTGACCCGATGCTCGGGAATCTCGGGCAGCCGGTCGCCCGGTGCGACGTGAATGTCTCCGTTCGCGTCGCGATACGGATTCGATCCGGAGGGTACGACCAGGGGCGACAGGAAGGTGGCCTGGACGAAGCTATAGTTGAGATAGGTCGACCAAGGGCGACCACGCACGTGGATTCCCGCCTCGACCCCCTGGCGGCGGGTATCGCCGATGTTCTGGAAGAAGCCCTGGCTCACCGAGGTCGCAACCGCGTAGATGTCGTTGGTGAGACGCGTGCGGAACACGCTCGCGTTCCAGCTGATCGCGCCGATCCCGCCGGATCTTGCCGGGACCCGACCCCGCAAGCCGAGCTCGATCGTGTGAGACACGACCTGCGCGAGATTGGGCGGATCTCCCGACAGGTTCGACGGCAGCACGCACGGCGAGGCAGGATCCGAGCATTCGATCTCGCTCGGGGTCGGAGTGCGATTGTTCACCGACCATCCGCCATAGAGCGTGAGACCCGGTCGGATGTCGTCGGTCGCGCCGATCGCCGGGTTGAAGTGCACGTAGCGATTGTCGCCGGAGAGCTTGCTCCCCCGTTGGTCGACGAGATCCACGTGCGCGAGGTTGTATCGACCGCTCGCGGTCACCGCCAGTCGCGACGAAAGATTGAACGTATCGGTGAGGAATCCGGCCAGGTTCTCGTTGATCGAATCGACGTTCACCGGGGTTGCATCACCGTTCGCGATCGCCCCCGGGGAGTTCTCCGGCGTGTCGACGACGAGGATCGAGGGCAGGACGAGGAGCTGCGCGTTCATCACGCCGATCTGGGTGCCGGAGAAGAAGCTCGTCGCGGCATCGTCCACGGCGATTCCGGCGCTGCCCTGGTTTTCGTGCCCGACGATCGCTCGTGAGCTGGTCAGCTGCACGCTGCCGCCGCGTCCCCAGGAATGGATCCGCTCATAATCGTTCGCGCCGATGCGCATCGTACCGCCGTCGGAGATGTCGGGGAGCGGCTGGCCCTCGGCATCCGTCAGCGGCGTGACGCCGTCGGGCTGACAAAGGATCCCCGCCACGGCTGTGCAGCCGACATAGGTCGTCGCATTGCCGTTCGCGACGGTTTGCGCGAAGTCCCGGTAGTAGAGTACGCCCTGCAGCGACCAATGGGTCGCGAGCTGGAACGTACCGGTCAGCGTGAGGAAGTCGAGCGCATTGCCGATCCCCTGCGGGCCGGTGAACACGAGGGCGCGATTGACCGCGAGCTCCTGGATCGGCGCGGGGCTTTGCCCGTGCATCTCGTTGTCGGCGCGCGAGAGGCTCAAGTCGAGCGTCGCCCGATCCGTGTGCAGGCTGAGCGCCGCATAGACGTCGCGCATGCGGTCGTTCGAGAACATCCGCCATCCGTTCCAGTCGAGCGCCCGCCCGGCCAGGTAGACGCCGAAGATCCCCGCGTGCCGTCCGAATTGGGCGGCGATCGACCGCTTGCCATACGAGCCTCCCGAGAGCTCGAGTTCCGCGCCCGGATGGGTGAATCCATTCTTCATCGTCACGGAGATCGCTCCCCCTAAGGCATTGAGGCCGTAGAGCGGGCTCGAGCTGACGAGTTCGACCTGCTGGATCGCATTCGCCGGGATCAGATCCCAGTTCACCGTGTCACCGAAAGCCTCGTTGATGCGCACGCCGTTCTCGTAGACCGCGATCCCTTGCGACGTGCCGAGCACCGGCGAGGCCTCGAACCCTCGATACAGGATGTCGGGCTCGAACGGGTCGGCGATGTTGTCGTTGACGCTGATGCTCGAGAGCCGGTCGTTGAGCGCCGTCGTCAGGCTCGCGGTGCCCTCCCGGGTCAGTTCATCGGCATCGACGATCTGCACGTTCCCGGGAATCCGGTCGATCCGGACCGAGGCGCCCGGAATCGCGGTCGCGGTCACGACCACCGCGCGCAGCGGGGGAACGGGAGCGGCACGGGCGACGGCACGGCCCGGCACCAGGCCGCACGCGAGGCCGCAGGCGAGCACGGCCGTTCCGGCCATGCCCGCGGCCGCCACCCTTGCGACGGGTCGAAACCATCCGCGTCGGGTCGCACCGAGGCGCGAAACTGCCATCGCGTCCACAGTTCGGCGAGAATTCATGGCAACGCGGAGGGCAAGAGCGTCATGATGGCGATCGAACGCGTCGGGTCCTGACGCCCTGGGGAGGAACTCGTGATCGCAGTCACAGTCATCGTCGTCATCCTAACCTTGATCGCCGGCTATTGCGTCGCCCTTTACAACGGTCTGATACGGGTGCGCAACGAGGTCAAGCTCGCGTGGTCGAACATCGACGTACTGCTCGTCCAGCGCCACGACGAGCTGCCGAAGCTCGTGGACGTGTGCAAGCGCTACATGCAGCACGAGCAGCAAACGCTCGAACAAGTGATCCAGGCGCGCTCCGCGGTGGACACGGCACGTACCGCGAACAACGTCTCGGGGGTGAGCGCGGCGGAGGACTCCCTGCGCTCGGGCCTCGCAAGGCTGTATGCGGTTGCGGAGAACTACCCGAATCTCAAGGCGAACGAGATGTTCACGACATTGCAGTCGCGGATCAGCGCGCTCGAGACGGCGATCGCCGATCGGCGTGAGATCTACAACGACGCGGTGAATTCCCTGAACGTTCGGGTCGAGACGTTCCCCGACGTGGTGGTCGCCGGGATGTTCGGATTCGTTCCGGCGCATCCGCTGAAATTCACAGCCGAGCAGACGGCCGACGTGGACATCTCCGCCGCGTTCGCGAAATGACCCCCGCGCTGAAGGACGCGTACGATGCGCTCGTGCTCGCGGCGTTCGTCGGGTTCGCGGCGTCGTACGCAGGCTGGCAGTTCTTCCGTTTGTTGCGCCGGGATCGGTTCGCGGCGGATACGCCGATATCGAGGATCCGTTCGGCGGCACAAGGATACGTCCACCTCGAGGGCCAGGTGCGCCCGACCGCGGAGCAGGGCGAAGTCCTCTCGCCCCTGACGAACCGGCCTTGCGTCTGGTGGGACTACAAGGTGGAGCAATATCGATCGGGTCGTCTCGAGCGCGGCGAGTGGACCTGCACCGAACGCGGCACCAGCATCGCCCCGTTCGTGCTGTGCGATGCCGACGGGCAATGTCTGGTGGGTCCGGTCGGCGCGGAGATCGTTCCGACCGCTCACAACGTCTGGCACGGCAAGACGCCTCGCCCGGAAGGAGCGCCGACGTTCGAATTGCCGTTCGTTACCGTCTTCGACGACGGGGTGTACCGGTACACCGAGAGCATCCTGGCGGTCGGCGCCCGGGTGACCGTGCTCGGAGAGCTCCGCTCCCACTCCTTGATCACGGAGATCGACGAACAAGTACGAACCGTGCTGGCGGAATGGAAGAAGGATCAAGCCGCACTGCTCGCGAGGTTCGACCTGAACCGCGACGGACAGCTCGATGCAAGCGAGTGGGACGCCGCCCGAGCCGCGGCGAAGGCGGTGGTCGAATCCCGGATCGGCGGCGCAGGATCGCGCCTCAGCGTCGTTGGTGAAACGACCCACGGGCAGCCGTTCCTGATCGCCGCGCTCGACGCTCGACGACTGGTGCGCCGGGAAAAGCAGCGCGCGGCGCTCGCGTTCGGCGCCGCCGTCCTGCTCGCCGCGCTGACGGCGTTCCTCGCGCAACGCGGGATGCAGACGTACCGGGCCGCCACGTCGTCACCCGTCCTCCAACCGCAGTAGCGCATCGCCGGCGCGGAACTCGCCGATGCCGGCGTGGTCATACCCCGCTTCCCCGGCGGGGGAAGCAACGCCGATCATGAATCCGACATACGATTGCACGACAATTGCAAACGCTCACCAACCGACATCGATGCCACAGGAGTACCTGCCTTGACCCACCGCGCCGACCGTGATGACCGGACGACCGGATCGACTGCAACCCGGGGCGCTGGCCGCCGCCTTCGATCGGCCCTGATCGGCGCTGCACTCCTGCTCGGCGCCGCCGCAGGCGCCCGCGCCGCCGGCAACCCAGGCCCCGCGCAGATCGCGCAACTCATCCACGCGCGACACGAACATTTCCACGCGCTCGGCAAGACCTTCAAATCGCTCCGGGAGCAGATCGGACGCGCGCAGCCCGACTGGAACCTGGTCGCAACCGATGCGAGCCAGATCGAACGACTCGCGACGGCACTACCCACCTGGTTCCCGCCGGGCAGCGGTCCCGGTCACGGGGTCAAGACCCGGGCACGCGCGAAGATCTGGGCGCAGCCCCAGGCATTCGCGGCAGCCGCCAAGACCCTCGCCAGTCGCGCGCAAGACCTGGCGCAGGCCGTCCCCAGCCACGATCCCGGCTCCTTACGGCTGCGCGCGCGCGCGCTCGGCGAAGCCTGCGGGAGCTGTCATCACCGGTTCCGCGCGCACAGCAGCTGGTGGTAGATGGACGCGGCCGTCGAGGCACCCGCCACGCGACGCGTCCGGGTCTGGGACGGACCGACCCGGCTCTCGCATTGGGCGATCGTGAGCCTGTTCGGATTCTGCTGGTGGGCGGCGAAGAGCGATCACCTGCGGTGGCACCGCATCGCCGGATACGCAATGCTCGGCGTGGTGTGGTTTCGACTGGCATGGGGCATCTGGGGCTCGCAAACGGCCCTTTTTAGCGACTTCGTCCGCGGCCCGAAGGCCACGCTCCGCTACCTGCGCAAGCTCCTGGGTCGTGGCGGCGACGATGCGCCGACGCCCCTCGGGCACAACCCGCTCGGAGCCGTGAGCGTGCTCGCGATGCTCGCGCTCCTGGTGAGTCAAACGACGTTCGGCCTGTTCGCCGTCGATGTCGATGGCGTCGCCTCCGGACCCCTGGCCCGCTGGGTCTCGTACGACACCGGCCGGCGCTTCGCGCACTGGCACGCCACCAATTTTCATCTGTTGCTGGTGCTGATCGGCGTGCATCTGTGCGCAGTCGCGTTCTACGGGTTCGCGCGCCGCGAGAATCTGGTGCCCGCGATGATCCACGGCTTCAAGGCGCCCGCATCTTCCGCCGCGGCGCCGTACTTCGTGTCGCGGTGGCGGGCCGTATGGCTCGCCGCCGGCATTCTGCTCGCCGTCGTCCTGCTGGTGAACGCCCGGTGAAGGCGGTCCGGTGCGATGCGGGACCGCGACGAACCCGGTTCACCCCGATCCGTGCGTCACGGCCGGCAGCTCGGCTTCCTCCTCGTCGGTGAACAAGCGCGAGCGGGTCAGGAACCGCATCCCGAGCGGACCTTCGAGCGAGAACATCCCGCCGCGCCCCGCTACCACGTCGATGATCAGATGGGTGTGCCGCCAATACTCGAACTGGGCCGCGCTCATGTAGAACGGCTGGCCGCCGATCTCGCCGAGCAGCACGTCCTGCGCCCCGACCTGCAGTTCGCCGCGCGCGTAGCACATCGGGGCGCTGCCGTCGCAGCAGCCCCCCGACTGGTGGAACATCAACGGGCCGTGCAGCGCCACCAATCTGGCGATCAGATCGAGCGCCGCATCGGTGGCGCTGACACGGTCCACGGACATCGCAGGCCTTAGAAGAAGCCGAGCTTCTTCGGCGAATAGCTGACCAGCAGGTTCTTCGTCTGCTGGTAGTGGTCGAGCATCATCTTGTGCGTCTCCCGCCCGATCCCCGATTGCTTGTAGCCGCCGAACGCGGCGTGCGCCGGATACGCATGGTAGCAATTGGTCCACACGCGTCCGGCCCGAATGGCCCGTCCCATCCGGTAGCACACGTTCGCCTCGCGCGACCACACGCCGGCACCGAGGCCGTAGAGCGTGTCGTTCGCGATCGCGAGCGCCTCGTCCATATCCTTGAACGTGGTGACCGACACCACCGGCCCGAAGATCTCCTCCTGGAAGATGCGCATGCGGTTGTGGCCCTTGAACACCGTCGGCTTGATGTAGTACCCGTCCTTCAGATCGCCGGCGAGCACGTTGCGCTCGCCGCCGGTCAGGCACTGCGCGCCCTCCTTCTTGCCGAGATCGAGGTAGGAGAGGATCTTTTCGAGCTGCTCCTGCGAGGCCTGCGCGCCGATCATGGTCGCGGGGTCGAGCGGATCGCCCTGCGTGATCTGCCCCACCCGCTGCAAGGCGCGTTCCATGAACCGGTCGTAGATAGACGCCTGGATCAGTGCGCGCGACGGACAGGTGCAGACTTCGCCCTGGTTGAGCGCGAACATCACGAAGCCCTCGATCGCCTTGTCGAAGAAGTCGTCGTCCTGACGGCAGACGTCCTCGAAGAAGACGTTCGGCGACTTGCCGCCGAGCTCGAGCGTCACCGGAATCAGGTTCTGCGCGGCATATTGCATGATCAGCCGCCCCGTCGTCGTCTCGCCGGTGAACGCGATCTTGGCGATGCGCGGGCTCGACGCGAGCGGCTTGCCCGCCTCGACGCCGAATCCGTTCACCACGTTCACGACGCCGGGCGGCAGCAGATCGCCGATCACCTCCATCAGCAGCAGGATCGACAGTGGCGTCTGCTCGGCGGGCTTCAGCACGACGCAGTTGCCGGCCGCGACCGCCGGCGCCAGTTTCCAGGTCGCCATCAACAGCGGGAAATTCCACGGGATGATCTGCCCGACGACCCCGAGCGGCTCGTGGAAGTGATACGCGACCGTGTCGTCGTCGATCTGGCTGAGATTGCCCTCCTGCGCCCGGATGCAGCCCGCGAAATAGCGCCAATGATCGATCGCGAGCGGCAGATCGGCCGCCAGGGTCTCGCGGATCGGCTTGCCGTTGTCCCAGGTCTCGATGGTGGCGAGGTACTCGAGCTTCTCCTGCATCCGGTCGGCGATCCGGTTCATCATCACCGCG
>JAKBCG010000131.1 GCA_021808035.1 Pseudomonadota bacterium | reverse complement strand
CGCCGGGACCCTCGGCGCCGCGGTCGGCGGCGCCCGCGCCCGCGGCCGGCGCGGCGCCCGGCACCCCGGAGGCTCAGGTGCTCGCGGATGCGGCGCGACTGATCCAATGGGGCCGCAAGTGGTACGAACTGCCCGAACTCATCGCCCGGATGGCGGATCGGCCCGCGCTCGCCGAGGTCCGGCGGATATTGACCGACAACAAGGCGCTGCTCGAGCGCAAGACCCGTTCCTCATGACCGCTGCGGCGGCGATGGAAGGCCGCAGGCCGAGCGGCACGAGCGCGCGCTTTGGACGCCGTTTCGCGGCGCTCCTGTATGACGCCATCGTGATCCTCGCGCCGCTGATCTTCTTCACCTGGGCCGCGGTGTGGATCGCCGGCGGCCGGGCGCTGCTGCGCGACTCGGTCGGCGGCATCGGGGCCGGCCTGTATCACAGCGGATTGTTCGCGATCGTCGCCGGTTATTTCGTGATCAACTGGGTGCACAGCGGCCAGACGGTCGGGATGCGCGCGTGGCGCTTGCACGCCGTGGATCCCCGCGGGCGACGCATGACCTGGCGGGCGGCGATCTCCCGCTTCTTCTGGGCCATCGTCGCCTGGGCGCCGGCCGCTCTCGGCGTGCTGTGGCTCTACGTCGATTCCGAAGGGCTCGCGCTGCAGGATCGGATGTCGGACACCCGCATCGTCCGGCTAACGGGTCCTTGATATCGCGATCAGGGTGCCGACCGCGATCACCGCGGTCGGCAGCCAGCCGATCACGATCGGGTTCAAGCCGAAAAGCTGCCCCCCTTTCTCGCCGATCCCGTTGATCACGAAGAACACGAGTCCGAGCAGCACCCCGACGACCGTCCGCGTGCCGGCACCGGTCGTGCGCAGCGGCCCGAACACGAACGGCAGCGCGAGCAGCGTGACCACGATCACCGCGAAGATCCGCGCGATCCGCGACCAGAATCCGATCTCGTAGGGGATGGCCTGCAGGTGGTTGTGGCGCAGGTGCTGGATGTACGCCGCGAGCGCGCGCAACGTGAGCAGGTCCGGATCGGCCGCCGCGAGCCGCAGGAAATCCGGATTGATCGTCGAGCGGATCGTGATTTCGGGTGCGTGCGTCGCGACGGTACGGTCCGGTTGGAACGTCGTCGTGCGCACGTTCTCGAGCATCCACCGGCCGGGTTCCGCGACCGAGATCGAATCGGCGGTCTGGATCGAGCGCAGCCGGTCCGGTCCGTCCAACTCGAACAACGCCGCGCCGCCGAACACCTGTCCGACCTCGGCCGTCCGCAGGCGCAGGATCAGATTGCCTTCCTTGATCCACGCGCTCGCGCGGCCCGCGAAACTCACCCCCGCGAGGCGGCTGGTCGTCTTTTCGGTGTGCGCGAACTGCGCGAGCGGCGGCGCGACGTATTCGCCGATCCCGTACATCGCGATCGCCAGCGTCGCGCCGGCCAGCGCGACCGGACGCGCGACGCGCCAGATCGACACGCCCGAGGCGCGCGTGACGACCAGTTCGCTGCCGGCCGCGAGGTTGCCGAGACCCATCAGCGCGCCGATCATCGCGCCGATCGGCAGCAGTTCGAACAGCTGCTGCGGCAGGTTCAGCAGCGTGTACAGCACCGCGTCGGCAGCGGTGTAGTTGCCGACGCCGATGTCGCCCTGCTGGCTGATGAACAGGAACAGCCCGCCGAGCGTGAGCAGCACGCCCGTCGCCAGCACCGTGTACCAGAGGACGGTCCGGTAGAGATACCGATCGAGGATGTTCATCGCGACCCCACGGCGGCACGACCCGCCCCGCCGATCAACCCTTGCCGCCACAACAGGCGCAGTCCGAGCGCGAGTGCGAGCCCGTGGATCCACCAGACGCCGATCCATGGCGACAGCTCGCCCTTCTCGAGCCAGACCTTCGCGAAGGACAGCAGGTTCGAGTAGACGAAGAACACGACGATCGCGATCCCGACACGCCGGTAGCGCCCCTCGCGCGGACGCAGCCGTGACAGCGGCAGCGCGATCAAGGTCAACAGCAGCACCATGATCGGCGAGGAACTGCGGAACTCGAGCTGCGCGATGCTGACCGGATCGAGCGTCGCCAGGAGTTCGAGCGTCGGACGCGTGTCCGGATCGTTCGTACCCTGGATCCCCGGCGGCACCTCGACCGGTATGCCGTGCTCGCGGAACTTGATCACGCGGAAATCCGCCTGTCCCGGCACGCCTTCGTAGCGATGACCGTCGTAGAGCGTGACCAGGCGCCGTCCGTCGTCGCCGGTGCGCGCGTAGGTCGCGGTCGCGGCGACCGCGACCTCGACCCGCCCCGACGCGCGCTCGCGCTGCAGGAACACGTCATGCAGCACTCCGGCCGCGTCGACACGCTCCGCGTAGAACACCGCGCCGCCGTTCGCGAAGGAGCGAAAGCGCCCCGCGTCGAGTTCGCCGAACTCGGCCTCCTTCATGGCCGCCTGGCGCAGCAACTGCGAGCGGTGGTCGGCCCGCGGCACCTGCACGAAGGTGAGCCAGCCGAGCCCGATCGCGATCACCGTCGCGACCCCGAACAACGGTCCGAGGAGGCGCGCCGGGTTGAAGCCGCAGGCCTGCAACGCCGCCATCTCCCCGTCGTGATAGAGCCGGCCGAGCGCGAGGACGATCGACAGCAGCAGCCCCACCGGGACGACGACCGACAGGTTCATGATCGCCCCCAGCGCGATCAGGTCGAGCACGACATGCCGGCCGAAATGATGGTCTGCGGCCTCACCGAGCACCCGCGACAGCTGGTTCGCGAGCAGGATCGCCACCAACACTCCGGTCACCGCGAGCCAGGTCTGCACGACCTCGCGAAGCACGTAGCGCTGGACGGTCCACTTCATCGGCGAGAGCTTAGCAAATCGCGATCCCGGCGCACCCGCGGGATCGCGCCGGCCGCGGCGCATCGCGCCGACCCCGCGGCGACGCGCGCCGCACGGGGCGAGGCAAGGGAAAGCGGACCGGCCGAATTATTTGACTAAATTTCACCAAAAAGTCATCTTTGCCGCAAAATCCAACCGTCGCCGACGCCGCGCGCCGACGCCCCGAACCCTGGCCAAGGAGTGAGCATGGAATTCAAAGCGATCACCGATCCCCGGGCGCGCGCAGCGACCGCCTGCGCGGTCATCGGCATGCACGAGGACGGTGCACTCGGCCCGGCCGGCCAGCTCGTCGATCAGCGGATCGGCGGTGCCGCGGCGCGCCTGTTCGCGTCCAAGGACTTCGCGGCGAAGCTCGGTGACACGCTGCTGCTCAGCCGCACCGGCCACGAGGGTCCGGCACGCGTGCTGCTCGTCGGGCTCGGCGCGCGCAAGAAGTTCGACCGCCGGCAATACCGCAAGGCGGCGCAGGCGGCAGCGCAGGCGCTGCTGAAGACCGGCGCGACGGATGCGGTCGTGTATCTCGCGGTCGACGCCGGCACCGACCTCGCGCTCGACGCCTACCGCCGCGCCCGCGGGATCGCGGAGACTTTCCGCGCGCAAGGCTACCGGATACCGGATCTCAAGACCGGCCCGAAGCCGAAGCCGCCGCGCCTGCGCGAGGTCCGGATCGCGACCGGCGGCGCGGGCGATGCGCGCCACGCGCAACGCGGGCTCGACGACGGCGTCGCGGTCGCCGACGGCGTCGCGTTCGCACGCGACCTCGCGAACCTGCCGCCGAACGTCTGCACGCCGACCCATCTCGGCGTGCGTGCGCAATCGATGCGCGAGTTGCGCGGCGTGAAGGTCACGGTGCTCGGCGAACGGCAGATCAAGGCGCTCAAGATGGGCGCGTTCCTCGCGGTCGCCCAGGGTTCGACCGAGCCGCCGCGGCTGATCGTCTGCGAATATCGGGGTGCGCCGCGCGCGCAGGCCCCGCTCTGCCTGGTCGGCAAGGGGATCACCTTCGATTCCGGCGGCATCTCGCTGAAGGATCCGCCGGCGATGGACGAGATGAAGTTCGACATGTGCGGCGCGGCGACCGTGCTCGGCGCGTTCCGCACGGCCGCGCACCTGCGGCTGCCGATCAACCTCGTCGCGATCGTGCCGACCTGCGAGAACATGCCGGCGGGCAACGCGGTGAAGCCGGCCGACGTCGTCACGACGATGTCCGGTCAGACGGTGGAGGTGTTGAACACCGATGCGGAGGGACGGCTGATCCTCTGCGACGCGCTCACCTACAGCCGCCGCTTCAAGCCGG
This sequence comes from Pseudomonadota bacterium, assembly GCA_021808035.1. GTDB lineage: Bacteria > Pseudomonadota > Gammaproteobacteria > Steroidobacterales > Steroidobacteraceae > Bog-1198. The sequence continues at coordinate 2,743 of JAKBCG010000131.1, read as the reverse complement.
CCGCGGTGATCGACGTGGCAACCTTGACGGGCGCCTGCGTGATCGCGCTCGGCAACCACTACAGCGGCCTGATGAGCAACGACGACGCGCTCGCCGCCGAGATCGCCGCCGCGGGTCAGCGGGCCGACGACCGCGCTTGGCACCTGCCGATCGGCGAGGAGTACGTCGACCAGCTCAAGAGCAATTTCGCCGACGTCGCGAACGTCGGCGGCCGGGAGGGCGGCGCGTGCACCGCGGCCGCGTATCTCTCGAAGTTCACCACGGACCTGAAGTGGGCCCATCTGGACATCGCCGGCACCGCCTGGCTGAGCGGCGCGCAGAAGGGCAGCACCGGCCGCCCGGTGCCCTTGCTCGTCGACTTCCTGCTCGAGCGCGCCCGGACGAAATGACCGGGCGCGTCGACTTCTACGTGCTCGATCGGGAGGACGCGCGGCAGCGGATGGTCGTCGCGTGCCGCCTCGCGGAGAAGGCGTACCTGCGCGACCTGCGCGCACTGCTGCTCGCGGAATCGGCCGGCGAGGCCGAAGCCCTCGACGCGCTGCTGTGGACGTTCGCCGATCAGTCGTTCGTCCCGCACGGCCTCGTCGTGGACGGCAGCGCCGCCGACCCGTCCGCGCCGGTGCAATTGACCGTGGACGCGGCGCGCGCGCCGGACGCGGACCTGCTGGTGAACCTGAGTGATCGGATTCCGGACGGCTTCGAGCGCTATCCGCGGATCGCCGAGATCGTCGATGCCGAGCCGGGCCGGCGGGAACGCGCGCGCGAGCGTTTCAAGCACTATCGCGAACACGGCGTCGTCGTCGAGACGCACCGCCTGCCCGATGGCGCCGAGGCTTGACCCGGGTGCCGCCGCGATGAGCAACGACCTCGAGGACACCGGCGAGATCCCGATCCTGACCGACGTGGTGTTCGACGGCGAGCCCGGGGGGTCGTCGCAGGCCGCGGCGACCGCGATCCTCACCGAAGTGCTGAAGCTCGCCGACTCGCTGCTGCACCAGGCCGCGAAGGACATCGAGGCGACGCTGTTCGAGAACGTCTACGACCGTCTGCGGGCGCAGTTGCCGGAGATCGTGGATCGGGTGCTCCGCGCGCACGGCGCGCACGACGGCACGGAGTCCGACCGCGCCGATTGAGCGCCGCCGGCTATAATCGGCGGATGGACAAAGCGTACTCACCCGCCGCGATCGAGTCGCGGATCTACGCCCGTTGGGAATCGCTCGGCGCGTTCTCGCCGAGCGGCGTCGGGCCCGCGTATTCGATCGTGATCCCGCCGCCGAACGTGACCGGCACGCTGCACATGGGTCACGCGTTCCAGGACACGGTGATGGACGCGCTGATCCGCCATCGGCGGATGCAGGGTTTCGACACGCTGTGGCAACCCGGCACCGATCACGCCGGCATCGCGACGCAGATGGTCGTCGAGCGCCTGCTGAACGCCGAGGGCAGCAGTCGGGTCGCGCTCGGCCGCGACGCGTTCGTCGAACGCGTCTGGGACTGGAAACGGCATTCCGGCGACACGATCTCCCGGCAGATGCGCCGGCTCGGGGCGTCGGTCGACTGGAGCCGCGACCGTTTCACGATGGACCCGGCGCTGTCGCGCGCGGTCGCCGAGGTGTTCGTCCGGCTCTACCGCGAGGGCTTGATCTATCGCGGCAAGCGGCTCGTGAACTGGGATCCGGTCCTCAAGACCGCTCTCTCGGACCTCGAGGTGGTCGCCGAGCCGGAACAGGGCCACCTGTGGCATCTGCGCTATCCGCTCGCCGACGGCCCGGGCCACCTCGTGGTCGCGACGACCCGTCCCGAGACGATGCTCGGCGACACCGCGGTCGCGGTCCACCCCGACGACGAACGCTACCGCGCGCTGATCGGCCGGCGCGTGCGACTCCCGCTCGCCGGGCGCGAGATCCCGGTGATCGCCGACGCGACCGTGGACCCCGCGTTCGGCAGCGGCTGCGTGAAGATCACGCCTGCGCACGACTTCAACGACTACGAGGTCGGCGAGCGCCACGGCTTGGCGCGGATCAACGTGCTCACGCCGGAAGCCCGGCTCACCGACGACGTGCCAGCGCGCTACCGCGGCCTCGATCGATTCGAGGCGCGCGCGCGGATCGTCGCCGACCTCGAGGCGGAGGGACTCCTCGAACGGATCGAGGCGCATCAATCGATGGTTCCGCGCGGCGACCGCAGCCACACGATCCTCGAGCCGCTGCTCACCGACCAGTGGTTCGTGCGGGTGGCGCCGCTCGCCGACCCGGCGATCCGCGCGGTCGAGGACGGCCGGATCCGCTTCGTCCCCGAGGGCTGGAGCGGCGTGTACTACGACTGGATGCGCAACATCAAGGACTGGTGCATCAGCCGGCAACTGTGGTGGGGACATCGGATCCCGGCGTGGTACGACGAGAACGGCGGCGTGCACGTCGGCCGCGACGAGGCCGATGCGCGCTCGGCCGGCGGACTCGGACCCGACGTGCGGCTGCGACGGGACGAGGACGTGCTCGACACGTGGTTCTCCTCCGCGCTGTGGCCGTTCTCGACGCAGGGCTGGCCGGACGCGACCCGCGAGATGGCGGTGTACTACCCGACGAGCGTGCTGGTCACCGGTTTCGACATCATCTTCTTCTGGGTCGCCCGGATGATCATGATGGGCTTGAAGTTCACCGGCGAGGTGCCGTTCCGCGAGGTCTACGTGCACGGGCTGATCCGCGACCACGACGGCCAGAAGATGTCGAAGTCGAAGGGCAAC
>JAKBCG010000130.1 GCA_021808035.1 Pseudomonadota bacterium | reverse complement strand
CTCGATCAGCGCGTACGCCGAGTGGTTGTGGATCGACTCGAAGTTCTCCGCCTCGACGACGTACGCGGCGACCCGCGGTTCGCGGTTCAGCGCGACCGCGACGTCGCGGACGATGTCCTCGACGAATTTCGGGTTGTCGTAGGCGCGCTCAGTGACGTACTTCTCGTCGACCCGCTTCAGCATCCCGTAGACCTCGCAGGAGGCTTCCCGCTCGGCGATGTCGATCAGGTCCTCGAGCCACAGGTGCTCGCTGATCCTCGCGGTGATCGTGATGTGCGAGCGCTGGTTGTGCGCGCCGTAGTTCGAGATCGCCTTCGAGCACGGGCACAGGCTCGTCGCCGCGACCACGACCTTGAGCCATACCTCGGTCCGGCCGTCGCGGTGTTCGCCGAAGATCGCGGCCTTGTAGTCCATCAGGCTCTCGACGCCCGAGACCGGCGCCTTCTTCATCACGAAGTACGGGAAGCTCATCTCGATGTGCCCCGCGCTCGCGTCGAGGTACTCGGTCATCTCGCCGAGCATCTGCGTGAACGAATCGACCGAGATCTCCCGTTCGTGGCGGTTCAGGATGTCGACGAACCGCGACATGTGCGTGCCCTTGAAGTCGTGCGGGAGGTTCACGTACATGTTGAAGTTCGCGACCGTGCGCTGCTCGCCGCCGGCGCGGTCCTTGATCCGCACCGGATGGTAGATGTCCTTGATCCCGACCTTGTTGATCGGGATGCGGCGGGTGTCGGCGTGCCCCTGCACGTCCTCGATCGCGGCCGGGGCGGCTCCGGGGGCGGGTATCGCGGCGCTCATCGGCTCAGCCCGCCGCATCGGCCGCGCGACGCAGGCCCTGCGGCCGCGCCCACGCGAGGATCCGGGCGCGCAGCGTCGCGAGGTCGAGGCCGGCGTCGGCGAGGTTGTCGTCGCGCGATCCGTGCGCGATCGGCTCGTCGGGGATCCCGATCTGCAGGATCGAGCAGTGGTGACCGCGCGCGTTCAGGACCTCGGCGACCGCGCTGCCGGCGCCGCCGGCGACGACGTTCTCCTCGATCGTGACGATCCGTGGATGGGTCGCCGCGAGCCGGTTGATCAGTTCCTCGTCGATCGGCTTCACGAACCGCATGTTCACCACGGTCGCGTCGATCTCCTTGCCGATCTCGAGCGCGCTCGCGACCAGGCTGCCGAACGCGAGCAACGCGACGCCGGTGTGGCCTTCGCGCAGCATCACCGCGCGGCCGACCGGCAGCGCCCGCATCTCCCCCTGCACGGCGACGCCGGGGCCGGTGCCGCGCGGATAGCGGACCGCCGCGGGTCCCTCGATCAGCGTTGCGGTGTGCAGCATCTGACGGCACTCGTCCTCGTTCGACGGCGCCATCACCACGATGTTCGGCAGGCAGCGCAGGAAGCTCAGGTCGTAACTGCCCTGGTGCGTCGCGCCGTCGCCGCCGACGAGCCCGGCGCGGTCGATCGCGAACGTGACCGGCAGGTTTTGCAGTGCGACGTCGTGGACCAGCTGGTCGTAGCCGCGTTGCAGGAAGCTCGAGTAGATCGCGACGACCGGCCGCATCCCCTCGCAGGCGAGCCCCGCGGCGAATGTGACCGCGTGCTGTTCGGCGATGCCGACGTCGAAGTAGCGATCCGGGAACCGCTTCTCGAACTCGACCATCCCCGAGCCCTCGCGCATCGCGGGGGTGACCCCGACGATGCGCGGGTCGCGCGCGGCCGCGTCGCAGAGCCACTGGCCGAAGATCTGCGAATAGGTCGGGCCGCTCGCCTTGTCCTTGAAGATCGTCGCGCTCGCGGGGTCGAACGGTCCCGGGCCGTGCCACTTGATCGGATCGGCCTCGGCCGGCGCGTAGCCCTTGCCCTTGCGCGTGACGACATGCAGCAGCTGCGGGCCCTTCAAGTCGCGCATGTTCTCGAGTGTCGCCAGCAGCGCGGTGAGATCGTGGCCGTCGATCGGACCGATGTAGTTCAGGCCAAGTTCCTCGAATACGGTGCCGGGCAGGATCATGCCCTTCACATGCTCCTCGGAGCGGCGCGCGAGCTCCCACACGGTCGGCATCTGCCGCAACACCTTCTTGCCGCCCTCGCGCAGGGTCGCGTAGATCCTCCCGGACAGCAGGCGGGCGAAGTAATTCGACATGGCGCCGACGTTGTTCGAGATCGACATGTCGTTGTCGTTCAGCACGACGAGCAGGTCGACGTCGAGGCTCCCGGCGTGGTTCAGCGCCTCGAACGCCATGCCCGCGGTCATCGCACCGTCGCCGATCACCGCGACGACCCGCCGGCGCTCGCCGCGCGCGGCGGCGCCGATCGCCATGCCGAGCGCCGCGCTGATCGAGGTGCTCGAGTGGCCGACGCCGAAGGTGTCGTAGACGCTCTCCGAGCGCGTCGGGAACGGCGCAAGACCGTGATGCTGCTTGATGGTGCGCAGCGAGTCGCGCCGGCCGGTCAGCACCTTGTGCGGATACGCCTGGTGGCCCACGTCCCAGACCAGCCGGTCGTCCGGCGTATGGAACACGTAATGCAACGCGACGGTGAGCTCGACGGTGCCAAGCCCCGCGGCGAAGTGCCCCCCGCGCTGGCTGACCGTATGGATCAGATAGCGGCGCAGCTCGTCAGCGACGGCCCCGAGCTCGTTGCGCGGCACGGCCCGTAGGTCGGCCGGCGAGTCGATCCGCGAGAGTAACGGGAAGTCGTCGGAGATGCTCATGTGACGGGTAGTTTACATGCCTCGGCGGGCAAACTCGACGGCGCGGCTCCTACGGCAAGGCCTCAGGCGCGACGATCGACGACGTACGCGGCCAGGGACGCGAGGATCTGGGCTTTTTCGCCCAATATCGCGACCCGCTCGCTCGCTCGGACCTTCAGGGCCAGGGCCCGTTGTTTCGAGGCATCGAGGCCGAGAATGCTCGCGTACGTGGGCTTGGAGCGCGCGGCGTCGGCGCCTGCCTGCTTGCCGATGTCCGCAGTGCTGCCCTCCACGTCGAGGATGTCGTCCTGGATCTGGAACGCGAGCCCGACGTCCTTTGCGTAGTCGTCGAGCGCCGCCTGGTGCGCGGCACCGAGATCCGCGGCGGCGGCCGCGGCCATCAGCACGCTCGCCCGAATCAGTGCGCCGGTCTTGCGGCGGTGCATTTCCTCGAGGTCGGGTAGATCGAGCCGCTGGCCGACCGCCGCGAGGTCGAGTGCCTGGCCGCCCGCCATCCCGGCGGTACCGCTGGCTTGGGCGAGGATCCGGATCGTCGCGACGCGCGCGGCCGCGCTGCCGATCGCCGGATCCGTCGCGAGCACTTCGAACGCAAGCACCTGCAGCGCGTCACCGGTGAGGATCGCGGTGGCCTCGTCGAACGCGCGGTGCGTGGTCGGCCGGCCACGACGCAGGTCGTCGTCGTCCATCGCCGGCAGGTCGTCGTGGACCAGGGAGTACGCATGGATCAACTCGACCGCGGCCGCCGGCGCGTCGAGGCTGCGCGGGTCGATGCCGAGCGCGGCGCCGGTCGCGTAGACCAGGATCGGCCGCAGGCGCTTGCCGCCGCCGAGCACCGAGTAGCGCATCGCCTCGTGCAGGCGCGTCGGCACCGCGTCCGCGGGCGGCAGGCAGCGCTCCAGCACGCGCTCGACGCGCGCCTGATGTTCACGGAAGAACGTGTCGATCGTCGGGCTCGGCATCGCGGGCAATTCAGTCCTCGCCGGTCGATTCGGCGTCGAATGATTCGATCGCGGGTTCGCCGGCCTTCTTCAACAGGATCTCGACCTTCTGCTCGGCTTCCTTCAGCGCGGTCTGGCACGCGCGGGTGAGCTGCACGCCCCGCTCGAACGCGGCGAGCGACTCCTCGAGCGGCTGGTCGCCGCGCTCGAGGCGCTCGACGATCGCCTCGAGATCGCGCATCGCGGCCTCGAAATCGACCGGTTTGGTGTCCTTGTCGGTCTTTCGCGTTCCCATGGCGCGCCACGGTACACAAGCGATCCGGGGGTGGTCAAACCGTCTTCGCGTCGCGACTTGCCCCGCGCGCCGCGCGGCGCGAGACTGTTACCCCATGTGGAAATGGCGCCGATCGATCACGATGCCGAGTCTGGCGGACGCCTTGCCGGGGCGGGACGACCCGATGCCGGTGCCGCCACGCCACTTCGTCAACGGCCACCCGCTCGTGCCACCGTTTCCCGACGGGATGGCGCTCGCGTTGTTCGGGCTCGGGTGTTTCTGGGGCGCGGAGCGGTGTTTCTGGCGGCAGCCGGGGGTCTATTCGACCGCGGTCGGGTATGCGGGCGGGTTCACGCCGAATCCCACCTACGAGGAGGTGTGCACCGGGCTCACCGGGCATGCCGAAGTCGTGCGGATCGTGTTCGACCCGCAGGTCGTGGGCTACGAAGACCTGCTGAAGCGATTCTGGGAGTCGCACGACCCGACTCAAGGGATGCGGCAAGGGAACGACGTCGGCACGCAGTACCGCTCCGTGATCTACGTTGCCGACGAGACGCAGCGTGCGCTCGCGCTGAGTTCGCGCGACCGCTATGCCCGCGCGCTCGCCGCCGCGGGACGCGGCGCGATCACGACCGAGATCGCCGATGCGCCGCCGTTCTATTACGCCGAGGACTATCACCAGCAGTACTTGGCGAAGAATCCGAACGGGTACTGCGGGATTGGAGGGTGTGGAGTTCCCTTCAAACTCGCGGAGTTACAGGTGGGGGAGAAGGGGTAGTCGGAGCTACACGGAGGGTTCCGGCAGGAAGTCACGCGGTTAGCGGCGTTCCGGATCGAGCTCCTGCGAATTTCTGCGGGAAACTACAGCCTGGGCTCGACGCCGAAGTCTACCGGAAGTCTACCGTCGACCGCGGTTCAGGAAAGTCCGCGGCGAAGGTTGTCGCCGACTGCCGGGCCCGAGTAACAGGTTCCAATCAAATCGCTCTTGAGCGGCCAAATTGAAATTTATATTCCAATGTATAAACTTGTTTATACATTGGAGAGACAACATGGCAAAGTGTGCAACATTGACCGTTCAGCAGTGGGGAAACAGCCTCGCAGTTAGGATTCCTGCCGCAGTGGCTCGATCCGCTCGATTCAGGGTCGGACAGCCGGTCGAGGTGTCCGCTCAAGACTCGAACGTGCTGGTCAAGCCGCTTGGTGAGCCCAAGCTGACGCTTGCGCAGAAGCTGGCGGCTTTCGATCCGGCGGTCCACGGGGGTGAGGTCATGGGCAGCCATCCGGTTGGCAACGAGGTCCTCTAGTGTGATGTCCCGCAGATAACTTTGCCAAGTCTCTCGAGTTTGGCGAGGATCGAGTCTGCAGTGGCGGTCCACATAAATGGCTTAGGGTGTTGATTGTAATGCTCGACAAACTCAGTGATCTTGCGCTTGAGATCGGGCACGGAGTCAAAGGAGCCGCGACGGATGGCGCGCTGTGTGATCAGCCCGAACCAACGCTCGACCTGGTTAAGCCAGGAGGAGTAAGTCGGCGTGCAGTGAACATGAAAGCGTGGGCGCTTGGCGAGCCAGGCTTTTACCTTGGCATGTTTGTGAGTGCCGTAATTATCGACGACCAGATGGACATCCAGATGAGAAGGAACATTTGTTTCAATGTGCCGCAGGAAGCCGAGAAACTCCTGGTGTCGATGCCGCGCCTTGCATTGGGTAAAGACCTGACCGTTGGCGACATCCAAAGCGGCGAACAAGGTCGTGGTGCCGTGGCGTACGTAGTCGTGCGTAACGCCTTCGACGTAGCCCAGCCCCATCGGCAGCAGCGGCTGCGTACGCTCCAGGGCTTGAACCTGGCTCTTCTCGTCGACACACAGCACCAAGGCTTTATCCGGCGGATTCAAGTACAACCCGACCACATCGCGAAGCTTCTCGATGAAGAGCGGGTCGGTCGAGAGCTTGAAGGACTTGGATCGATGGGGCTGTACGCCGAACAACGCCAGATAGCGTTGCACTGTGCTCTTGGAGATCCCGGTTTCATCACTCAATTCGCGCACACTCCAATGCGTGGCTCCCTTCGGTCGGCGCGTCAGCGCGGCATTCAGCAACACCGCGATATCCTCCTCAGTGTGCGTGCGCGGCCGCCCCGATTTGAGTTGATCGTGCAGACCGGCCAGACGGTGCTCACGAAAGCGCTTGCGCCAGTTCGTCACCGCTGGAGGCGTCACCTTCACACGCCGCGCGGTCTCACGGATCGAGACGCCACTCTCGGTCAACAAAATCATGTGCGCCCGTCGCACCAGTCCGTGCGGCAGGCTGCGTGAGGCGACGATGGCTTCCAAGGCCTGCCGTTCCTCGGCGGAAACGTTGAGATTCTGTTTTGGTCGACCGCTGCCCATACCGATTCCCCAAGAGTTACCAAAGATAACTCTTGGACCCGAATCGAGTGTAATAGTTTCTTATGGGACATCACACTAGTGGCCGTCAGGAAGTCATGGTGCCCTGACCGGCGAGACATGATTTGGATTGACTGCAATCCTCAGGCTGGCCGCGAAATGAAGGACATCCACCCGCTGGTTGTCCTGTCTCCGCGAGAATTCAATGCGCGAACCGGGATTGTGATCGGGTTGCCGATGACGACCGCTTCGTACAACGAGACCAATCCGTTCGCCGTTAAGTTCATGGGATCGAAGGGTGTCACCAGCTACATCCTCGGCCATCAACCCAAGTCGTTTGATTGGCGTGCTCGGAGTGCAAAACCCCATCCGCTACGCCGAGTGCCTGAGGAGCCGTTTGCGCGCGCCTGTGAAACGCTAAATCAAATCATCGAAATTGGAAGTTAGCGCGCGGACGACACTGACTCTGGGCATTTTCACGAATCCAGATAGGACCGGCCTAATTCTGCAATGGAATCGATGTTCTCAGGGCACTTATCACGAGCTCAGCAATTGCTGACGATGGCGCCCCAACTCCATGCCGTGGTTACGCTGTATCCAACCAGTGGCGGTGGGCGTGTCGTACCTGCTCGCCCGGTTGGG
>JAKBCG010000129.1 GCA_021808035.1 Pseudomonadota bacterium | reverse complement strand
GGGCGTTTGGTTGCCGGGGGAGTAGCTCAGCTGGGAGAGCGTCGCGTTCGCAATGCGAAGGTCGAGGGTTCGATCCCCTTCTCCTCCACCACCCACCCTGCAACAGGAATCCTCGAGACCGCGCCGCCTCCTCGGGGTCTCGCACGGGTCCACGGCCCCGGTAGCTCAGTGGATAGAGCGAATGCCTCCTAAGCGTTAGGTCGCAGGTTCGATTCCTGCCCGGGGCACCACCACGGCGAATTACGAATTTCATATATAAATCAGTTAATTGCACTTCATCCGGAGAAAATGAGCGAGGTTTGGGTCGAGCCAGGGCGCGTCAGCCGGCTGGCGCGCGTCGCTCGTCGCCGGATTGCGTGGTTTTCCACGATCTTCCATCGGTCGATTCCTGCGATTCGAAATGAATTCGATTCTTGCCGGAGAACACATTGATGGTTCGGTAATCGATCGTCTTCGGGCCGTCGATATCCTGGCTCGAATAGACCCAACGGGCGCCGACGATCGTCAGCTGGCCGCGTCCGATAGCGCGGCCGTTTGGCAGAATGGTTTGCGTGTAATAGTGGTCCTTCGCGGCGGCGGGTACGAACACGATCAGTGCCATGGTCTTGCCGTTCACCGTTTGCTCGCAGGAATAGAATTTTCCCGTGCGTTCACAATGATCCCTTAATGTATCCCGGTGGGTGGAGTGACGTGCAGTCACCAGCCAGGTTCCGTCGTAGAGCATCAGCGGCCGATAAGGGTCGCCGGCGTCGGCGGTCGCGCCATGCGCGGCAATCGACAGCAGGAAACACCAAGCGGCGAGACAGCGTTGGATGGGTTGCATGGTTCCCTCGGTGTCGCAGAACTCTGGATTGGGTCAGCGGTAGACGGCGCGCGCCGCCGTCTCGGAGCCCACCGACACCCAAGTGTCGGCGACCGGTTCGAGATCGGCGTCCGCTCGCGCGGCCCGGTGCCACTCGGTCTCGAGATCGAGTGACCGACAGGCCCACAGATAGGTGAGCGCGGACACCGGCAGACCGATCAGCATCGCGATGTCGGCACCCCCGAGGAGTCGTGCCACGGGTCCCGTATAGATGCTGATGCTGAAGAACGGAACCATCGCCAGGAATCCCGCGCCGTACGCGGTCAGTCCGCGCCAGCTCCAGCGGCCATAGATTCCGTGCGGATTGAAAATTTCGCGCACGGAATAGTGGCCCTTGCGTACCCAGTAGAAGTCGACCAGGTTGATCGCCGTCCATGGCGTGAATAAATACAACAGCAGATTCAGGAACTCGCCGAAGCGTTCGATGAAATCCCCTGACGCGGCGACCGCGATCAGCGCCGATCCGACGATCGCGATCCCCAAGGCGAGCAGCCGGGTCGTCAACGTCAATCGCACCGATGCGATCGAGTCGGCGATGCTCAACAGCGTGAGCGACGCGCCGTAGAAGTTCACCGACGTGATCGTCACCAGTCCCAAGAGCGAGCAGAGCAGCAACGGATTCCCGAATCCCGGCAAAGCCGCGTCCGCCGTGGCCCGCAGTGCATCGACGATCTGCAGCCGGGGGAATGCGGCGGCCGCGGCCGTGCCGACGAGCATCGTCCAGGTGCCGCCGAGAAATGCGCCGAGATAAGTCCACCAGAACGAAGCGCGCACGCCGACGTCGCGGGGCAGATAGCGCGAGTAGTCGGAGACGCAAGTGGACCAGGTCACCTGGTAGGCGGCCGCCGCAAAACCCTGGGCGAGGAACGGAATCGTGTCGAACCGTCCGAGGTCGAACTCGTGGGGGGTGTAGGTCATCCGAGTCGCGACCGCGACCGAAAATACGCCGAGGACGATGATCAGCACGTAGGAGATCCATCGTTGTGCGGCGTGGATGAGGTCGTAGCCGGCGATCGCCACCACCGCCGCCAGCAATGTGAAGCCGATCAAGCTCGGCATCGGCGGGCCGCCATAGAGGCTGTGGATGGTCTGTTCGGCGAGGATCTCATTGAACGCGTTGTAGCCGATGAACGAGATCAGCGCGACGCCCCAGATCAGCAGGGCGCCGACGAAACCGAATTGGGGACGCGATTGGATCATCTGCGGCAGACCGAGCTGCGGCCCTTGCGTCGAGTGGAACGCCATGAAGAACGTGCCGAATGCCGAGCCGAGCACGACCGCGATCGCCATCCAGACGAGGTTTCCCCCGAGTGCGATGCCGACGACGCCGGTGGCGACGGTCGCGAGGTGGGCGCCGCCGGCGAACCACACGGGCCACAGGTCCCAGACATTGCCATGCCGCTCGGCCAAGGGGACGTAGTCGATCGAACGACGTTCTATCGTGCCCGTCGCGTCGGATCGCCTGCCAGTCAAGGTTCGCATCCGCCGCCTCCGGGGTTGGCCGAGTTCGCGTCGAGGACCTGGCGCCCGGCGATCCTAACCGGCCGTCCGGATCTGCCGCAACGTATCCGGCGTTCGCGCACGGATGCGACAAAATCGTTGCGGGCGGGAGCTTGAATGGCTACTTTGGGGGGACATGGCGTCCGGCGGCAACGAATCGACCGTCAAGCGCGATCGCAGCGGCACGATCGGCATCCTGACCTTCGATCGGCCGCAGGTGCTGAACGCCTTCAATCGAGCATTGATGCGGGAGGCCGGCGAGACCTTGCAGGAGTTCGGCCGGGACCGGGGCGTGCACGCGGTCGTCGTCCACGGGTCGGGGCGCGCATTCTCGGCCGGCTTCGATCTCAAAGAGACGCTGTCCGGCGCGCAGCGTACAACCGAGGCGTTGCGGGCAGCGCTCGAGGCGGACCTCGATTTCATTCTCCGATTCTGGGATTGCCCGAAGCCCGTCGTGGCCGCGGTGCATGGTTATTGTCTGGCCGGGGCATTCGAGGTGGCTCTCGCCTGCGACTTGACGATCGCGGCCGAAGGGACTCGGCTCGGGGAGCCGGAGGTTCGCTTCGGTTCGGGACTCGTCGCCCTGCTGCTGCCGTGGATGACCACACCGAAGATCGCCAAGGAATTGCTGCTGACCGGAAACGACCAACTGAGCGCGCGACGTGCCTACGAAATGGGCATCGTCAACGCGGTCGTGGACGAGGGGCGGCACCTCGACGCGGCGATGGCCATCGCGCGGACGATCGCGGCTGCCGGGCCGACCGCCGTGCAGCTGACCAAGCGGGCGATCAACCGCAGCTATGAGGTCGCGGGATTGCGGCAGGCCGTGCTCGCCGGATTGGATATCGATGTGCTGATCGAGAGCATCGGCGGGCAGGAAAAGGCCGAGTTCAATCGGCTGCGTCAGGACAAGGGGCTCAAGGCCGCGATCGAGTGGCGCGATGCGCGGTACCGCGAACCCAGTGAATGAAGGGCACCAACCGGCTGCGGGGGCCGGGATCGTGACTCCGTGCGCGCATCCCTTGACGCCGCTGCTGTCGCCGCGCTCGATCGCCGTGATCGGCGCCTCCCGGCGGCCGAATACGCCGGGCCACGATGTCCTGCGGATGCTCGAGCGGGGCGGATTCGCGGGGTGCATCTACCCCGTCAATCCACGCTACGAATCGGTGCTGCAGTGGCCTTGCCATCCGCGAATCGGCGCGATCCCGGAGCCGGTCGATCTCGCGGTGCTGTCGGTCGCGAACGAGCGACTCGAAGAGGCGTTACGCGAGGCGGCGGCCGCCGGCGCGCGCAGTGCGGCGATCTTCGCGAGCGGGTACCTCGCCGAGGACTTCGGTCGTCCGCTCGTCGAGCGAATGCGCGAGATCGCGCGTGCGGCCCGGATGCCAGTCTGCGGCGGCAACTGCATGGGCTTCTACAACGAGATGGCGCACGTGTGGGTCTGCGGTTTTCCCTCGCCGCGGGAACCCCGGCTGGGCGGCATCACCTTGATCTCTCATGCCGGCTCGGTGTTCGGGGCGCTCGCCCACAACGATCCGCGCCTGCGATTCAATCTAGTCATCTCGTCGGGCCAGGAACTGGTCACGACAATGGCCGATTATATGGATTATGCGCTGGAGCAGCCGGACACGCGGGTGATCGGGCTCTTTCTCGAGACGGTCCGTGATCCGGGCGGGTTCGTCGCGGCGCTGCGCAAGGCCGCCGATCGGGGAATTCCAGTGGTCGCGTTGAAGGTCGGACGGACCGCGGTGAGCGCCGCGATGGCACTGAGTCACAGCGGCGCGATGGCGGGCGATGACGCGGCTTACGAGGCGCTGTTCGACCGGACCGGCGTGATCCGGGTCGCCGATCTCGATGAGATGGCCTGCACCTTGCTGTTGCTGCAGAGCGGACGGCGGGCGACGAGCGGTGGACTCGTCGCGGTGCACGATTCCGGCGGCGAGCGCGAAATGGTCATCGATCTCGCCGCGGACCACGACGTGCCGTTCGCGCGGATCGGGGAGGCGACCGCGACGGCGCTGCGGGAGACGCTCGACTTCGGTCTCGAGCCTGTCAATCCATTGGATGCCTGGGGCACGGGCGAGGATTTCGTGGCGGTGTTCCGGCGCTGTCTCTCGGCATTGATCGCCGATCGCGACGCGGCGGTCGGCGCGTTCTTCCACGATCTGCGCGACGCGTCCTACATCTCGCTGGGCGTTGCGCAGGCCTGCCGGGACGCGTTCCGCGAGACGTCGAAGCCGCTCGCGGTCATCACCAACTACAGCCAGGTTCGTCACGAGCGTCTGGCGGGGGAGCTCGTGGACGAGGGCATCCCGGTACTCGATGGCACGGTCGCGGGATTGCAGGCGATCCGCCATCTGCTATGGCGACGCGATTTCGAACGGCGTGCCGACGATCCCCCGCCGCAACCCGCGATCGGAGTCGCCGCGGCGCGATGTCTGCCGTGCGGCGTGCCGTTGCCGGAGATCCTCGCGTGGTCGCTGTTGGGTGATTACGGAATTGCGACGCCGGCACACGCGCTGGTCGGGAGCGAGGAGGCGGCGGTGGCCGCTGCCGAGCAGATCGGTTATCCGGTCGTATTGAAGACGGCGATGCCGGGTATCCTGCACAAGACCGAGGCCGCCGGCGTGCATCTGCACCTTGCCTCCGGCGACGCCGTACGCGCGGCCTACCGGGATCTCGCCGGTCGGCTGGGGCCGTCGGCGTTGCTGTGCGAGATGGTGACCGAGGGAATCGAATTGGCGCTCGGCGTCATCGGCGACGCCCAATTCGGTCCGGTGATCATGGTCGCCGCGGGCGGCACACTGATTGCGCATCACGAGGACGCCCGCTACGCGCTCGCACCGTTCGGGTACTCGACCGCGCGGCGACTGATCGACGGGCTGCGTGCACGCCCCCTGCTCGACGGCTGGCGCGGATCGAAGCCGGTGGACATCGGCGCGCTGGCGCGAACGATTGCGGATTTCTCGGTCCTGGCCGCCGACCTCGCCGATACCGTCCGCGAGATCGACGTCAACCCGATCATCGCCGGCGCGCGAGGCACGGTCGCGGTCGATGCGCTGATCGTCACCCGATAGGAGCCGCGACGATGGACTTGCGGATCGACGAAACGGCCGCACAATGGCAGCGCCGTGCACGGGCGTTCACGGAGACGATGCTCTATCCGGTCGAAGAGACACTGGAGTTGCAGGGCGCGTTGCCGCCGGAAACCTTGGCGCGGCTCCGTCGAGCCGTCGTCGAGGCAGGCTTGAACGCGATCAATCACCGCATCGAGGACGGCGGCAAGGGTCTCTCGCAGCTCGAACAGGTCGTGGTCAATGAAGAGGTCGGTCGGGCGACCGGAGCGCTCTGGGCCGTGCTCTGGCATCCGCCGCTGCCGTTGCGGTACGGCACGCCGCGGCAGCGCGCCGACTACCTGCAGCCGAGTTGCCGCGGCGAGCGTCGCGCGGCCTACGCGATCACCGAGCCAGACGCCGGCTCGGACCCCTCGCGGGTGCGGACCCGCGCGGACTTCGCGCGCGGGAAATTCGTACTGTCCGGCGAGAAGTGGTTCGTCACCACCGGCGATCAGGCGGACTATCTCCTGGTGCATGCTCACGTCGACGCCGACCCCGGCAAGCCGACCCTGTTCATCGTCGACAAGGATCTGCCCGGCGTGCGGGTCACGCGCGTGCCGAAATTCATGCACACCTACGTCTACGAGCATCCGGAGTTCGTCTTCGACCGGGTCGAGCTCGAGTCCTGGCGGGTGCTCGGAGACGTGGGGCAGGGCCTCGAGCTCACCAAGGAGTGGTTCGTCGAGGCCCGTCTGCAGATCGCCGCCAACTGCTTGGGTGCCGCGATTCGCGCCGCGCAGATCGCGGAACGGTGGTCGAATGAACGGGTTCAGTTCGGGCGCGCGATCCGTGAGTTCCAGGCGATCGAGTTCATGCTCGCCGACATGGCGGTCGAGATCATGGCCCACAAGACCTTGCTCTATCGGGTCGCCTGGGAGATCGATCAGGGACTCGACCGCAAACTCGTGCATGCGCGGGCGAGTGCGGTCAAGCTCTTCGGCTCGGAGATGGCGGGTCGCGTCATCGACAAGGCGCTGCAGATCCTCGGCGGTCGTGGTTACATGCGGGAGAACCCGGTGGAGCGCCTGTATCGCGACATTCGGGTCGATCGGATCTGGGAGGGGACCTCCGAGATTCAGCGCGCGATCATCGGTGGGCAGATCCGCAAGCGCGGCATGGAGACCTACACCGGCTGGGTGTGAGGGCACGGGCCGACGGCGCCGGATCGATGCCGGCGCCGCTGCAGCCTGGTCGAACGCGGATGGTCGCTCAGAAGCGGTATCCGAACCTCACCCCCAACACGCGTGGCCGGATCGGTGTCTGCGCGACGATGAAATTGTCGGTGCTGGTAAAAACGACCGCATTCGAATTACTGAGATTCTCCCCATAGGCGTCGACCGACCAAGCGCCCTTCGATATTCCGATCGACGCGTCATAGGTCGTGTAAGCGGGATCCTCGAACCGGATTCGCGCGGTGCCGACGGTCACACCCGGCACGAACGGCGGGTTGGAACCTGCCTGGGTGAAGGAATGTC
>JAKBCG010000128.1 GCA_021808035.1 Pseudomonadota bacterium | reverse complement strand
AAATCACAGAGCCGGCGCGCGCGCTGGACGAGTCCGAACCCGCGCGGTGCCTCGGTGGTGAACGCCGAGACCTGCAGCTTCGCCGGGTTCGCGAGCGGCCGCCACACGTGCTCGCCGACGTTCGTCATGATCGCGAGTCCGTCGCTGTCCGCAACCGCCGGCCGGTAGTCGTCGCGTAATCCACGGTCGCTCGCGTCGAACAGGAACATCGAGGTCAGCGGTGCGATGCCGTACGAGTGAATCACGCGCCGCGGGAACAGCGTGGCCTCGACGTCCATCGTGGTCACGATCCCGGGCGTGACCACGAAACGGTAGGCGCCGGTCGCCGACCGGCTTTCGAGGAGCGCGTAGACCACGATCGTGCGGACCCGAGGCCGCGGCCGTTCGATCCAGAAACGGGTGAATGCCGGAAACTCCTCGCCCGAAGGCTCTGCGGTGTCGATCGCGAGTCCGCGCGCCGACAGACCGAACACCTCGCCCCGGGCGATCGCACGGAAGTCGCTCGCGCCCTGGAACTGCAGGAAATCGCTCCAGCGACGCCACGATCCGAGGTGCGTTTGCAAGCGGAAACCGGACAGCGGCAGATCCCGGTCTGGCCGGATCGGCGGCGGAACTCCGGGAAAGCGGAACATCGCCGGGGTCGCGGCCACGGTGCGCATGCGGTCACCGTCGATCACAGAGACGTTCACCGCGGTCCGGAAATTGAATCCGACCAGGAGCGGCGTCAGCCGGAATTCGACCGGCGCTCGTCCCCAGACGCCCGCGCCCGGGTCGAATTCGATGGCGCGATACTGCGCGGCGTCGAGGCGCCCGAGCCAGCCCGGCACGTGCTCGGGCGGCAGGCTGTACTGGCTCGACGCCAGCTGCCGGGCGATCGCCACCACCGAATCGAAGGAAAAAGCGGGCGGACGCCCCTGCCGAACGGCGGCGAACGCGCTCGAACGGGAGCCCAACAGCGCGAGCAGCGCGAGCAGCGCGAACGATCTGGCCGGTGTAACGCGCATGATCCCCATTGAACGCCCATCACGACGTGCGGCTCGCGCCCACGAACGTGCGGCGTGACTCGCAACGATCGTCACTGGCGGCACGCCTGTCAACGGGCCGCATCGCCGTCGCGCCTATGTTAGCGTGCGAGGATGAGCCTTGCCGAGTCGCAAAGCGCCGCCGCGGTGCTGATGGTTCGCCCGGCCTGCTTCGGCTTCAACGCCGAGACGGCCGCGAGCAACGCGTTCCAGCGACCGCCTGCCGCGGACCCGGCCGGACCGCGCGCGGCCGCGCTCGCCGAATTCGACGCTGCGGTGTCGTCGCTGCGGCGCGCCGGCGTCGAGGTGATCGTCGCCGAGGACAGCGCCGAACCGCCGAAGCCCGACGCGGTCTTCCCGAACAACTGGGTCAGTTTCCACCGCGACGGGCGGGTCGTTCTCTACCCGATGCAGGCGCCGAGCCGCCGCGCCGAGCGGCGCGAATCGCTGATCGAGGCACTCGCCCGCGCCGGCGGTTTCCATGTTTCCGGCACCGAGGACCTGAGCTACCGAGAGGCGCAAGGGAAGTTCCTCGAAGGCACCGGCAGCCTCGTGCTCGACCGGGCCGCGCGTGTCGCGTACGCCTGCCTGTCGCCGCGAACCGATCTCGACGTGCTCGGCGAGTTCGCGCAGCGCCTGGATTACGACCCGGTCGCGTTCGAGGCATTCGATCGCCGCGGCCAGCCGATCTATCACACGAACGTGCTGCTGGCCGTCGGCACCGGGTTCGCGGTCGTGTGCGCCGAGTCGATCGCCGATCCTCGGCAGCGCGCCGAGGTGCTGTCGCGGTTGTCCGCGACCGGGCACGCGATCGTCGAGATCAGCCATGCGCAAATGGCGGCGTTCGCCGGCAACTGTCTCGAATTGACACCGCCCCAGGGGGGGCGTCTGATTGTGATGTCCGAGACCGCCTGGGATTCGCTGCGCGGCCCGCAACGCGAGATCCTCGCCGGTCAGGGCACGGTGCTACGGGTCGCGATCCCGACGATCGAGAGCGTCGGCGGCGGCGGGATCCGCTGCATGCTCGCCGAGGTCCACCTGCCGAAGCGCGGCTGAGGGCCAGGGCGGCGACCGGCCGGCGCGAACTGGTGTCATAATCCGTCGATGCTCGAACTCGGCCTGAAGATCCTGGTCGCGTATCTGCTGGGTGCGCTGGTCGGCAGTCTGGTCCTCGGGAAACTCCGCGGAATCGACATCCGCTCGCTGGGCAGTGGCAACGCCGGCGCGACCAACGCATTGCGCACGCAGGGCAAGGCCTTCGGTGCCGCGGTGTTCGCGATCGACGTCGCGAAGGGCGTCCTCGCGGTAGCGTGGCTCCCGGTCGCGCCGATCCCGGCGGCGTGGCGTGACCCGGCGCTGTCGTCCACCTGGCTCACGCTCGGCTGCGGTCTCGCGGTCATCGTCGGACATGTCTTTCCCGTGTGGTTCGATTTCCGCGGCGGCAAGGGCGCCGCGACGATGATCGGCGTCCTCGCGGCGATCGTGCCGTGGCTGCTCGCGCCGACGGTGATCGTCTGGTGCGTGGTCGTCGCGCTCACCGGCTTCGTCGGTCTGGCGACGATGCTCGCCGGTGCCGCGGCGACCGTCGCCGCGGCGTTCCTCACCGCCGGGGATTGGCGGATCACCGGATTTTGCGCCCTGCTCACGGCATTCCTCGTGTACACGCATCGGAGCAACATCGCGAGAATGCGAGCCGGCCAGGAACATCGCGCCCGGCGCCTATGGTTGTTCGGCCCTCGTTCGGCATGAGCGATCGTGAGCTCGTCGCGCACCTCGCCGATGGGCGGGTGCATTCCGGCGAACGGCTCGCGGGCGCTCTCGGCGTCTCGCGCACCGCGGTCTGGAAGGGCATCGCGCGACTGCGCGCCCAGGGGATCGAGATCCTGGCGGAGCCCCGCCGCGGGTATCGATTGCCCGCGGCGGTGGAGTTGCTCGAGGAATCGCGGCTCACGCGCATGATCTCGCCCGAGCGCCGCGCGCGCCTGCGGGGGATCGAGATGCTCTTCGACGTCGACTCGACGAATGATCACTTGCTGGAGCGAGGGGCGCCTGCGCCCGATCAGGCGTTGCTGTGCTGCTGCGAACTGCAGCGCGCCGGCCGCGGGCGGCGCGGTCGGCGCTGGCTCGCGCCGTTCGGTCAGGGAATCGCGATGTCGATCGGCTGGCAATTTCGCGCGATGCCGCGCGATCTTCCGGCGCTCGGCCTCGCGATCGGGACCGCGATCGCGCGCGCGCTCGACCGGGTCGGCGCGAGCGGGATCCGGCTCAAATGGCCGAACGACGTGTGTTTCGAGAACCGCAAGCTCGGCGGAGTCCTGATCGACCTGCGCGCCGAGGCGGAAGGCCCCGTGCACGTCGTGGTCGGTATCGGTCTCAATCTCGCGCTGTCGGCAAGCGCGCGCAGCCAGATCGAGGCGACCGGCGTCCGCGTCGCCGCGGTCGCCGATGCCTGCCCGGCGACGCCCGCGCGTAACGAGGTCGCCGGGTGCGTGGTCGACGAAGTGCTCGCCGTCATGGTGGACTACGAGCGCAGCGGCTTTTCGCCCTACCGGTCGGAGTGGTCTTCGCTCGACGGGCACGCGAACCGGCGCGCGCGCCTGTCCCTCGGCGACGATGCCGTGCACGGGATCGCCCGCGGCATCGACGCCGAGGGGGCGCTGCAGCTCGAAGTCGACGGGGTCATGCGGAAATTCCTGTCCGGCGATCTCAGTTTGCGGCTGGAGGACGGTGTCGATTGAGAATCCTGAAAGGCATCGTATTCACATTGGTCCTGGCCAACGTGGTCTACTTTCTCTGGGCTCGCAGCATCGCGTCGCCCGCGGGTGGATCGCGCCTCGCCGCGGTCCCGCGGCTCACGCTGGCGTCCGAGGCCGCCGCGAAGGCGGCGTCGACCGCGGCACCATCGACCGCGGCACCATCGACTGCGGCGGCGTCGACCGAGGCGGCGTCGACCGCGGCGGCGTCGACCGCTGCCGAAACCGCGGCCGTTCCGCCGTCGACGTCGACCGTCACCGCGGGTGTCGGCCCGGGCGCGGGAACGAGCGCCGCGACCGCCCCCGCGGCAGCGCCGGCGTCGCCGGTGGCGCAGCGTTGCATTAGCGTCGGACCCTTTCTCGACCTGGCCGAGGCCGCACGCGCAGCTGCGACGCTGCGCCATGGCGGCTATCGACCGAGGCAGCGGGTCGCCGAAGGCGAGGTCTGGGCCGGAATCTGGGTCTATCTGGACCTGCCGCCGACGCCGGCCGCGGTCGCGAATCTGCGCGCCAGACTCGCGAAGGCGGGGATCAAGGACGCGTTGGAAATGCCAGGTCCGAACGATGCCACGGTGATTTCCCTCGGCCTGTTCAGCGAGTCGGCCCGCGCGCAGGCGCGAGTCGCGCTCGCGCGAACGCTCGGGTTGCGGCCGCACGTCGCGGAACGCAACCGCAGCGGTGACGTCTACTGGATCGACGTCGACTTGAAGCCCACCGATCCGAACTTGAGCGCCGCGGATCTCGACGGTTCCGCCCGCCGCATCGTCCGACTGCAGGTCGTGCCATGTCCCGGCACCTGATCGCCAAGGCGCTGCGAATCGGTGGGTTCATGGTGGCCTACGGCGCATGGATCGCATCGGCGGGGGTGGTGGCCCATCAGGCCTACCGCTGGCTGCGGGATGGGCAATGGACCCCGATCGGTGTGAGCGACGGATTGCGCTCGGCGTTCGCGGTGATCGGCGCCGGCGAGCATGGCCGCCTTGCGCATTTCGTGCACTGGCTCGCCGAGCCGACGGACTGGCTCGGATGGCACCGGGTGCTCGAGGTGACGCCCGTGTCGGTCGCGCTGTTCCTGCTCGCGATCCTCGGGAATTTCGCCTATGTCTACGGGAGCGATTCACTGAACGAACGCCGGGAGGAACCGCCGTGACGCTGAGTGAGCCGGATGCGCCTCGACCGCCGTTGCCGCCATTCGATGCCGAGACCGCCGCGCGCAAGGTGCGCATGGCCGAGGATGCCTGGAACACGCGGGATCCGAATCGCGTGTCGCTCGCCTATACGCGCGACAGCCAGTGGCGCAACCGCAGCGAATTCCTCCACGGCCGTGCCGAGATCGTCGCATTCCTGATCCGCAAGTGGTCTCGCGAGCTCGATTATCGCCTGATCAAGGAGCTGTGGACCTGGCGGGAAGCACGCATCGCGGTCCGGTTCGCATATGAGTGGCACGACGACGCCGGTCAGTGGTATCGCTCCTACGGCAACGAGAACTGGGAGTTCGACGAGCACGGACTGATGCGACGGCGCATCGCCAGCATCAACGACCTGCCGATCGGGGCTTCGGACCGCCAGTTCCACTGGCCCCAGGGTCCGCGGCCGACCGACCATCCGGGCTTGTCCGACCTCGGGCTGTAACGGCCGGTGGGAACGCCACCCGGATCCGGCGCCCAAGGGCCGAGGTCAGTGCGCCGCGGATGCGTCGAGCGCCTGGATCAATCCCTTGGTCACGCGCTCGTCGATCTCGGCGGCGTGCGCGAGGTGGACCGGGTAGCGGGCCACCGCCTCGACCGCGGCGGCTCCGAACTGCAACTGCACGCGTGGTTCCGCGCTTCCGGCCGACTTCGACGCCGTCGCCGCGTGGATCTCGGCGGTTTGCCGCTCGATCTCGCCGCGATAGTCCCGCAGCGCTTCGTTGACCGCGAGCAGCAAACGTCCCTTGGTCGCGACCGGATCGGCTCCTGTCGGCAGCGTCAACTTGACCTCGTGCCAGGCGATCTCGACGCCCGGAATCTGCTTGAACAAGCCGTTCGCGACCTGGAACACGATCGAATTCGCGAAGGCGACGATGCGCCCGGTCGGGCCGAGCGTGCCCTGGCCACCGAGTTCCATCAGTTGCAGGCGCACCAGACCGAGATGGATGACCTCGCCGGTGACGTCGCCGATCTGCACGCGGTCGCCGACGCGGATTCCGTATTTTCCGATCAAGAAAAAGTAACCGACGATCGAGACGAGCACGCTCTGCATCGCCACCGCGACACCGGCGGTGATCAGGCCCGCGAGCGTGGCGATCGAGCCGAGCTCGGTCGCGAACGCGATGCCGATGGTCACCGCGACCAGGGTCCACAGCGTGAGCGCGCGGATCAGCAGCAGCTGATGCCGGCGTCGCGCCTCGTGCGCATAACGAAAGATCGCGCGGCGCCAGAATTCCGCCGCGACGAACAGCGCGGCGAGCACCAGCGCGAGCAACCCGGCCCGCACGGCGAGCGCGATCACGGCAGTGCGATACCGCTGATCGATCGACGCGCGCCAGCTGCGCAGATTCGCAAGGTACTGCGGCACCAGCACGTAGGACTTGCCGAACGGGATCAACAACGACGACATCCGGCGGAATTCGGTGGCGAGCGCATCGAGTTGCGGCCGCATCGTGATCAAGGCGGCCGCGTCGGCGTGGTCGGCTGCCGCCGCGAGCGCATCGCCGCGCGCCGCGAGCGACCGGACCCGCGTGACCAGTGGCGCGCGTGCCTGAGCGAAGTCGCGCTGCAGCGCCAGGGTCGCGTTGATCCGCCCATCGAGCGCGCCCCGTTGGGACGAAAGACGCCACACGGCGCGAACGCGCTGCCATAGACCGGCATTCGAGACCGGCGCCTCGACCGGCGTCGCCGGCAGATCGGCGGGCACTGGCGCAGGCGACGCCCGCCGGGCGTGGGCGGCGTCGGCCACGCCGTCGTCCGCTCGCGCCGCGGTGCCCGGCAGCGCGAGCGACATCGCCTGGATCTGCATGCTCAGAGAGCCGGCGCCGGTGCCGGTCGTGCCGGCGAACGCGGCCATCGCATCGATGATCCCGAGTCGCGCGTCGGCCAAATCGCGTTCACCGTGTAGCTCCGAGATCTGCGCGAGCAAATCGGTGCGCCGCCGGCCGCGTGCCCGCGCGAGGCCTGCGCGCGCGGTCGCGATCTCGGCGTCGATCGAGC
>JAKBCG010000127.1 GCA_021808035.1 Pseudomonadota bacterium | reverse complement strand
CGTCGCGGCATTGCTCTGCGAAGCGCTCTGGCTGTGCTCGCTCTCGCTCTCGCTCGCGACCGTCGCGAGCGCATCGACCCCGCCCGCGCCGGCGCGCGTGGTCGCGGCGTCCGCTGACTACCGGCTCGTGGGACTGCTGCGTGGCGACACCCTGAGCCTGCGCGTGAGCCGCGCGCTCGACGGAGCGCCGGTGAACGACGTCGCGGTCTCGGTCGAGCTCCGGGGCCGTTCCTATCCCGCGACCGCGACGGTCGACGGCGGTTACTCGATCAGCACGCCGCAGCTGGCGATCCCGGGTCCGACCGCGTTCGCGTTCGAGATCCGGGCCGGCAACGCGACCCAGACGTTGCGGGGTGTGCTGACCGGACCCGCGAAGACCCGGCCGAACCAGGGTCGCGTGAGGCAGCTCGCCTGGTGGATCCTCAACTTCTCGGTCTGCATCGGTTTCCTCGCGCTGCTGTCGCGACGCCGCAAGCGCGCCGACTCCTGAGGTCCGCGTCGCGCGGCCGCGCGACCCCTCAAAAGCTCTGCATGGTCTGCACCAGCACTTGGAAGCGGCTCACGCCCGGCGGCGCATTCAACGGAAACGCGAAGTCGATGTGCAGCACGTTGCCGAGTCCCGAGCGGGTGTTGCCGAGGCGCAGCCCGAATCCGACGTCCTCGAGCATCCCGGGCCGGTTGCCGCCGATGATCGCGGGACCCCATGCGCGCCCCATGTCCGCGAAGATCGCTCCGCCGACGCGCACGAGCCGGAACGGGAACCAGTCCGTATAGAACCGCTGTTCGATCGTGAACAGGGCCTTCGAGCTGCCCGCTTCGTAGCGCAACGGATAGCCTCGCAGGCCGCTGTCGCCGCCGATCGTGAGCTGGGTCTGCGGGTCGAGCGCATCGGTCGCGGTGCCGGACAACGCGGCATACAGCACCCACTCGGGCAGCCACCGCCAGTAGTACTGGGCGGCGGCGTCCGCGATCAGGTTGCGCGACCTCCCACGCTCGATCCGGGTCTGGATGTCGGTGGACGCGAACAACTGCTGGCTCGGGTCGATTTGGAAGCCCTTGCGCGCGTTGGCGGAGACGATGATCGCGCTGCGGTTCGCGCCGAAGGCCTGGGTCGCATAACCGACCGTGACGCCGGCCTGCAAGCCGAAGAACAGATCCTCGGTGCGACCGATCTGGTTCAGGTCACCGGTCTTGCGGTAGTCGTCCTGGATCACCTCGAAGCCGACGAACGGGTACGCGAGCGTCTGCGAGGCCGGAAGCACCCGCGCGGGCAGTGACGTCGTCGGATCGACGAGGAAATCGTTGCGATCGTACTGCGCACCCGCGAGCCAGCGACGCGTCCAGCCGCGCACCAGCCCCTCCGACAGGCCGCCGCTCAGCGCATAGGAGGCTTCCGAATCCTCGAACTGGTCGCCGATGTTGCCGTACGCGTAGCGCGAAACCACCCGTTGGTACCGCTGCGCGTCGGCCGTGACGCTCCAGTGCGTCTCCAGCGAATAGAACGGATGCGCGATTTCCAGCGCACGCCGCCGCCCATCGCTGGAATCGGCGTACGCGGCCGCATCCGTCCAGCGCGATCCGAACACGTTCGGATCCGACCATTCGAGCGTATTGCTGCTGCGGTCGACGTTGCGCCCGTGCTGGAAATCGATCGACTTGCCGCGCCCCAGGAAGTTCGAGTCCGCGAGTTCGACGCTCGAGTTGTTCGCCCCGCCGGTGCGGCTGAAATTGACGCCGGGACTCAGCGTCCACACGTCCCGGGTGATCACCGCGACCTCGACCTTGCCATGCGCGTAGTGCACCGGTACGACGTGCGCGTCGTAGATGAACGGGAGTCTGCGCAGATTGCGTTCGGTCTCGGCGAGCAGGCGCGGCCGGTACTTCTGTCCGGTCGCAAACAGCAGCTGCGCACGGATCGTCGAATGGCGCGTGCGGATATGCAGGCGGTTCGCGAGACGAAACAGCAGCACGTCGTCGCGCGGATCCGACAGGTCGAAGATGTTGCGCGTGACGATGTCGATCTTGCCGATCACCGCGCCGCTCGCGACGAGCCGCGCGTCGCTCGGCACATCGGCGGGCCGGGGTTCCTCGATCCGGGTCCGCTGCCGATCGGTGAACTTCGCGGCGAATGCGGCGTTGGCGGCGGCCGCCAGCAACGCGCACGCGCCGAGCAACCGCAGACCCGTGAGCAGACGCACGAGCCGCGCGTCTCAGCCGGTGACGGCCGCTACAACGCGGCGTCGTCCGACTCGCCGGTGCGGATACGGACGACACGCAGCAATTCGGTCACGAAGATCTTGCCGTCCCCGACCTTGCCGGTCTTCGCCGAGCTGGCGATCGCCTCCATGACCTGGTCGACGAGCTCGTTCCGGACGGCGACCTCGATCCGGGTCTTCGGGACGAAATCGACGACGTATTCGGCGCCGCGATACAGCTCCGTGTGGCCCCGCTGGCGACCGAAGCCCTTTACCTCGGTCACGGTCATGCCCGACACGCCGATCTCCGACAGTGCGGCGCGGACGTCGTCGAGCTTGAAGGGCTTGATGATGGCGGTGATCAGTTTCATCCCATTCTCCGAGGAGTATTCTTGTTCGAACTCAGAATATCATTAACCGGCGATACCGCCGACGGCCGCCGCGCGGACCCGGCGACGCCCCGTGATGGTGCACGGGCCCGCGCGACGCCGGCCGCCCGGCACGGCAATGGAGTTTTCGGATGAACACGACTTTCCTGATCGTCGGCGGCGGCCAAGCCGGCGCCCAAGCGATCGATACGCTGCGGCGCGAGGGCTTCGACGGCCGACTGGTCCTCGTCGGCGAGGAGCGCGAGCTGCCGTACCAGCGGCCGCCGCTGTCCAAGAAGTTCCTGCACGGAGAGCTCGCGGCGGACCGACTGCCGTTCCGGCATCGCGCGTTCTACGACGAGCACCGGGTGGAGTTGCGGCTCGGTTCGCGCGCCACCCGGCTCGACCGGGCGGCGCGCACGGTCGAACTCGATGACGGTACACGCCTCCCCTACGATCGCGCGCTGCTGTGCCTCGGCGCGCGCGCGCGCCCCCTGCCATGCGCCGGCGCGGATCTGCCGGGGATTCACACCCTGCGGACGATCGACGACGCGAACGCGCTCGGCGCCGAACTGCGTACCGGCGCGCGCGCCGTGATCGTCGGCGGCGGATACATCGGACTCGAGGCGGCCGCGGCCTGCCGCCATTTCGGGCTCGAGACGACGGTGCTCGAAATGGCCGACCGGGTGATGGCCCGCGTCGTCTCGCCCGCAGTCTCCGAGTTCTTCGCCGAGGCGCATCGTGCGCGAGGCGTTCGCATCCTGTGCAACACCCGGGTCGAATCGATCGACGGCCGGGACCGCGTCGCGGCGATCGTCTGCGGCGACGGCACCCGGCTCGCGGCGGATCTGGTGATCGTCGGGGTCGGGGCGCTCCCGGTCACGGACCTCGCGGCCGACGCGGGTCTCGCGGTCGACGACGGCATCGTCGTCGACGAATACTGCCGCACCACGGATCCGGCGATCTTCGCGGCGGGGGACTGCGTGAATCAACCGTCGCCGCATTATGGTCGCCGCATCCGCCTCGAGAGCGTCGACAACGCGTTCGAGCAGGGCAAGACCGCGGCCCTGAACATGCTCGGGCGCGATGTGATCCACGACCGGATCCCGTGGTTCTGGTCGGACCAGTACGAGCACAAGCTGCTGATCGTCGGTCTGCGTGGCGATGGCGACGAGCGCGTGGCGCGCGGTGATCCGAGCCGCGGCGGCTTCAGCACCCTGTACCTGCGCGACGGCGAACTCACCGCGGTGGAAGCCGTCGATGACACGAAGGACTACATGGCGGCGCGCAAGCTGATCGCCGCGCGCGCCCGGCTCGATCCCGCGAGGGCGGCCGACAAGAGCCGCGACCTTAAGGAGGCGGCGCTCTGAGGATCCGGCGCGCTCACTCGCAGATCGCGATAAGGTCCTTGGTGTCGACCGGCTGACCGGGGCGGACGAGGAGCTCCTTCACGGTCGAATCGCGCTCGGCGCGCACCGAGGTCTCCATCTTCATCGCCTCGAGCGTCACGATCACGTCGCCGCGGCGGACCCGTTGTCCGGCATGCACCGGCACCGTCGCGACGGTGCCCGGCATCGGTGCGCCCACGTGGGTCGGATCCTCGGCATCGGCCTTGCGCGTCGGCGGTCGCGACGCGACCTGGCTGCGATCGGCGATGCGGATCGGCCGCGGCTGGCCGTTCAACTCGAAGAACACGGTCCGGGTACCGTCCTCGTGCGGTTCGCTGGTGGTCACGAAGCGGACGATCAGCGTCTTGCCGCGCTCCAGATCGACGTTGATCTCCTGGCCCGGTTGCATCCCGTAGAAGAACACCGCGGTCGGCAGGGTGCTCAAATCCCCGAAGCGGGCACGATCCGCCGCATACTCGACGAACACCTTGGGATACATCAGGAAGGACGCGAGTTCTTCGTCGCTGACCACGCGCGCGACCTTGAGCTGCGCCGCGGCCCGCTCCGCCTCGAGGTCGACCGGCGGCAGCGTCGCCCCTGGCCGGTCGCGCAGCGGTTCGATGCCCTTCAGAACCTTGCGCTGCAGATCCGCCGGAAACCCGCCGAGCGGTTGACCGAGATCCCCGCGGAAGAGCTGCACGACCGATTCCGGGAACGCGATCTCGACCTCGGGATCGAGGACCGCGGCGCGATCCAGCCCGCTGGTGACCATCATGATCGCCATGTCGCCGACGACCTTCGACGTCGGCGTCACCTTCACGATGTCGCCGAACAGGTCGTTGACCTCGGCATAGGCGGCGGCGACCTCGTGCCAGCGATGGTCTTCTATTCCGAGCGACCGGGCTTGTTCACGCAGGTTCGTGTACTGCCCGCCCGGCATTCCATGGACGTAGACCTCGGACGCGCCGGCGCGGATGTCGCTCTCGAACGCGACGTAGCCGCGGCGCACCTGCTCCCAGTACCCCGAGATCGCGCGCAGGTCGCCCGGCACGATCCCGGTGTCGCGCGCGCCATGGCGAAGCGCCTCGACGATCGAGCCGAGGTTCGGCTGCGAGGTCAGCCCGGAGAGCGAATCGATCGCGCCGTCGACCGCATCGGCGCCGGCCTCGATGGCCGCGAGCACGCTCGCCGCGGCGATCCCGCTGGTGTCATGGGTGTGGAAGTGGATCGGCAGACCGACCTCCTCCTTCAACGCGCGGACCAATGTCGCCGCGGCGCTCGGCAGGCACAGTCCCGCCATGTCCTTGATGCCGATCACGTGCGCGCCCATCGCTTTGAGCTCGCGGGCGATCCCGAGGTAATAGCGCAGGTCGTACTTGCGCTCGGCCGGGTTCGACAGGTTCCCGGTGTAGCAGATCGCCGCCTCGCAGAGGCGGCCGGTGTCGCGGACGGCCTCGATCGCAACGCGCATGTTCTCGGTCCAGTTCAGGCAGTCGAACACGCGAAACAGGTCGATCCCGGCATGCGCCGCGCGGCTGACGAAGTAGCGAACGACGTTGTCCGGATAATTCGTATAACCGACCGCGTTCGCGGAACGCAGCAGCATCTGCAACAGCAGGTTCGGCATCCGCTCGCGCAGTTCCGCGAGCCTCTCCCACGGATCCTCGCGCAGGAAGCGCATCGCGACGTCGAACGTCGCCCCCCCCCAGCATTCCACCGAGAACAATTGCGGCAACAACGCCGCGTAGTACGGCGCGATCGCCGCGAGATCCTGCGTCCGCAGGCGGGTCGCGAGGAGCGACTGATGGGCGTCGCGCATGCTGGTGTCGGTGAGCAGCACCCGACGTTCGGCGAGCATCCATTCCGCGAACCGCTCGGCGCCGAGCGCGTCGAGCCGCTGCTTGGTTCCCGGCGCCGGCGCCGGCAGGTCGACCTTCGGCAGCCGCGGGAACACGGGCTCCGCGGGCCGGGAGCGCCCTTTCACCTCGGCGTTGCCGTTGACGATGACCTCGCCGATGTAGGCGAGCAAGCGGGTGGCGCGGTCCCGCTTGTGCACGATCCGGACCAGTTCGGGAGTCTCGTCGATGAACCGGGTCGTGTAGTCGGCGCTCGCGAACCGCGGATGCGTGATCAGCTGATCGAGGAAGCGCAGATTGGTCACGACACCGCGGATCCGAAACTCCCACAGCGCACGATGCATCCGCGCGATCGTCTCCTCGGCCGTCGGCGCCCAGGCGGTGACCTTCACGAGCAGCGAGTCGTAATATCGCGTGATGATCGCGCCGGCATACGCGGTGCCGGCGTCGAGCCGGATCCCGAAGCCGGCCGGACTGCGGTACGCGGTGATCCGTCCATAGTCCGGCACGAACTGGTTCTCGGGGTCCTCGGTCGTGACCCGGCATTGCATCGCGTGACCGGTCACGCGGATCTCCTCCTGCGCCGGGACGCCGCTCGTCGCGTCGCCGATCCGACCACCGGCGGCGATGCGCAGCTGCGCCTTCACGATGTCGATGCCGGTCACGCACTCGGTGACCGTGTGCTCGACCTGGATCCGCGGATTCACCTCGATGAAATAGAACCGGCCGGTGTCCGCGTCCTGCAGGAACTCGACGGTGCCGGCCGAGCGGTAGCCCACCGCGCGGCCGATGCGCAGGGCCGCCGCGCACAGCGCCGCGCGCTGCTCCGCGCCGAGGAACACCGCCGGCGCGCGTTCGACGACTTTTTGGTTGCGCCGCTGCACCGTGCAGTCGCGCTCGAAGAGATGCACGAGATTGCCATGGTCGTCCCCGAGGATCTGCACCTCGACGTGGCGCGCGCGACGGATCAGCTTCTCGAGATAGATCTCGTCCTTGCCGAACGCCGCCTTCGCTTCGCGCCGCGCGACCGCGACCGTCCCGGCCAGCCCGTCCTCGGATTCGACGACGCGCATCCCGCGGCCGCCGCCTCCCCAGCTCGCCTTCAGCATCACCGGAAAACCGATCGAGCGCGCGGCCGCGAGGCACTCGCCGTCGTCGCTCGGCAGCGGCGGCGTCGCCGGCATCACCGCAACG
>JAKBCG010000126.1 GCA_021808035.1 Pseudomonadota bacterium | reverse complement strand
GGTGGTCCTCGACCACGGCGACCTCGCGCGGGCGATGCGCGCGAGCATGTCCGCGCCCGGCTTGTTCGCGCCGGTCGACTACGAAGGCCACCTGCTGGTCGACGGAGGACTCGCGGAGAATCTGCCGATCGCGGTCGCGCGCGCGATGGGTGCGCAGGTCTTGATCGTCGTCGACGTCGAGTATCCGCTGCTGCCGCGGCGCCGGCTCGACTCGGCGCTCGCGATCTCGAATCAGATGCTCGCGATTCTCGTGCATCGCAATTCCGACCGGCAGAAGGCGACGCTCGGACCGGACGACGTGTTGATCGAGCCCTCGCTCGGCATGACCGGCTCCGCCGATTTCAGCGTGGTCTCGCAGACGATTCGGCTCGGTGAGCGCGCGGCGCTCGCGGCGCGCGCGCAGCTGTCGCGTTATGCCCTGAGCCGGGCGGCGTACGCGCGCTATCTGGCGCGGCGCGCCGCGCGGGCCCGCGGCGCGCCGACGATCCGGTTCGTCCGGGTCGAGGGCGCTTCGCGGGCGGACCGGCGCACGATCCGGGCGACGCTCGCGCCGCTGGTCGGCGAACCGCTCGACCCGAAGGCGGTCGCGGCGCGAATCGACGAGATCTACGGCCTCGGCCTGTTCGAGACGGTCGACTATCACGTCGTCGCCGAAGGACAGGGCGCGCAGCGCCGGCACGGCCTCGTGGTGCGCGCGCGGCGCAAGTCCTGGGGGCCGAACTACCTGCGCTTCGGCTTGAAGTTGCAGGACGACTTCCAGGGCAACAGCGAGTACAACGCGGCCGCGCGCTTC
The DNA here is from genome assembly GCA_021808035.1 of Pseudomonadota bacterium. Lineage (GTDB taxonomy): Bacteria > Pseudomonadota > Gammaproteobacteria > Steroidobacterales > Steroidobacteraceae > Bog-1198. Next base: position 6,258 of record JAKBCG010000126.1, on the reverse strand, counting down.
CTCGTGACCGAGATCGACGGCCTCGGCGCCGAGTGGCGCACGGACCTGCAGATCGGCAGCAACCCGAAGGCGGTCACCGAGTTCTATCAACCGTTGTCGCCGCGCCGCCGCTGGTTCGTCGCACCGAGCCTGCGCGTGGAGCAGCGCGACCTGCGGATCTACGCCCGCGACGTCGAGATCGCCGACTTCCGCGAGCGCGAGGCCGAGGCGGACCTCGACGTCGGCCGCGAGCTCGGCACCTGGGGCGAGGTGCGCATCGGCGTGCATCGGACCAACGGGAACACGCATCCGAGGCTCGGTGACCCGGCGCTCGTCGATCCGCGCTTCAACAACGGCGAGCTCTACTTCAAGTTCAGCTACGATCAGCTGAACAGCGTCGACTTCCCCCGGTCCGGGGATACGTTCTCGTTGCAGTGGGATGCGTACCGGACCGACCTCGGATCGGACATCGCGTTCGACCGCGCGAGCGCCGACTGGCTCGTCGCGCGCTCGCGCGGACGCAACACCTTCGTGCTGTGGACCTCCGCCGGCACGACGCTGCGCGGCGCGATCCGGCCGACCGCGGTGCAGGACTTCTACACGCTCGGCGGATTCCTGAACCTCTCCGGCCTCGCGGCCCAGTCGCTCGAGGGCCCGAACTACGCGATCGGTCGCGGCGTCTATTTCCGCCAGGTCGGCCGCGGCGGAACGGGTTTCCTCGACTTTCCCGCCTACCTCGGGATTTCGTTCGAGGCCGGCAACGTCTGGCAGCGCCGTGGCCAGATCGGGTGGGGCGGCGCGCACAAGGACGTGTCGTTGTTCCTCGGTCTCGACACGTTCCTCGGGCCGCTCTACGTCGGCGGTGGATACGACACGACCGGCAACAGCGCGTACTATCTGTTCCTGGGTCGGACGTTCTAGCGCGGGTCCCGGCGGCGCGCGCGCCTCAGTCCGTGGAGCGTTCAGTCCTCTCGAAGATCAGCGCGGGCGTGTCGCCGGCACGTGAGTAGTCGTGCCTGCGCGCCATCTCCGCGAGCGAGCGATCGCGCTCGGCGGCGGTCGCGTACCAATGCACCCGGGACCAGTCGTCGCCGAGGAGCTTGCGGAACGGATCGCCCGGTCGCAACCGGACGGCGACGCCGTACGGGAGCCGGCCGGCGATCGGCGCGGCCAGATTGTGTTCGTTCGCGATTCCCATCGTGGACGGAAAGATAGCGCAAGCGCTGCGCGGCCGCCACCCGGTCGAACCCGCGACCGCCCGTGCTAGACTCCGCGCCCGATCGCAGGAGAGGCAGTCGATGGCATCGTCGTACACGGCATCCGATATCGAAGTGCTGAGCGGGCTCGATCCGGTGCGCCGCCGGCCCGGCATGTACACCGATACGACCCGTCCGAACCATCTGGCGCACGAAGTCATCGACAACAGCGTCGACGAGGCGCTCGCCGGCCATTGCGGGAACATCCGCGTGAGCGTCTACAAGGACGGCTCGCTGGAAGTCGAGGACGACGGCCGCGGCATGCCGGTCGACATCCATCCGAAGGAGAAGATCAGCGGCGTCGAACTGATCCTCACCCGGTTGCATGCGGGCGGCAAGTTCAACGACCGCACCTACCAGCACGCCGGCGGGCTGCACGGCGTCGGCGTGTCGGTCGTGAACGCGTTGTCGAAGCACCTCGAGTGCTGGGTCCGCCGCGGCGGCAAGGAGTACAACATCGGCTTCGAGAGCGGCCGGGTCGTATCGAAACTCGAGGTCGTCGGCGACGTGCCGAAGTCGCGCACCGGAACGACGGTGCGATTCTGGCCGGATCCCCGGTACTTCGACACCGACAAGTTCGCGGTCCCGAAGCTCAAGCAGGTGCTGCGCGCGAAGGCGGTGCTGTGTCCGAAGCTGCGCGTGAGCCTCTATCACGAGGCGACCGGCGAGACCGACGAGTGGCTCTACACCGGCGGACTGCACGAGTACCTCGCCGAGCAGCTCGGTCAGGGCCAATGGCTGCCGGCCGACACTTTCTACGGCAAGCGCGACGTCGACGGCGGCTCGGTCGAATGGGCCTTCGCCTGGATCGTCGAAGGGGCCCAGCCGGTCGCCGAGAGCTACGTGAACCTGATCCCGACCACCGAGGGTGGCACGCACGTGAACGGCCTGCGTGCCGGCGCCTGTGATGCGGTGCGCGAATTCTGCGAATTCCGCAACCTCCTGCCGCGCGGCGTGAAGCTCTCGCCGGAGGACGTCTGGGACGGCGTGAGTTTCGTGCTGTCGCTGCGGATGCGCGACCCGCAGTTCGCGGGACAAACGAAGGAAAGGCTGTCCTCCCGCGAGTCCGCGGCCCAGGTCCAGGGCGTCGTCCAGGACGCGTTCGCCCTGTGGCTCAACCAGCATCCGGACCAGGGCGGCGAGATCGCCCAGCGCTGCATCGCCAACGCGCAGCAGCGGTTGCGCGACAGCCAGAAGATCGCCCGCAAGCGGGTCGTCGCCGGTCCGGCGCTTCCGGGCAAGCTCGCCGACTGCGTGAGCCAGGACCCGGAGCGCAGCGAGATCTTCCTGGTCGAGGGCGATTCGGCGGGCGGTTCGGCGAAACAGGCCCGCGACCGGGTGACCCAGGCGATCATGCCATTGCGCGGCAAGATCCTGAACACCTGGGAGGCCGACGTGCGCGAGGTGCTCGCTTCGCAGGAGGTGCACGACATCAGCGTCGCGATCGGCGTCGACCCGGGGTCGAGCGACGTGTCCGGCCTGCGGTACCACAAGGTCTGCATCCTCGCGGATGCCGACAGCGACGGTCAGCACATCGCGACGCTGCTGTGCGCGCTGTTCCTGCGGCACTTCCGGCCGCTGGTGACCGCCGGTCACGTGCACGTCTGCGTGCCGCCGCTGTACCGGATCGACGCCGGCAAGCAGGTCGCCTACGCGCTCACCGAGGCCGAACGCGACGCCGCGCTCGCACGATTCGCCGCCGAGAACGCGCGCGTGAAACCGGTGGTCACGCGCTTCAAGGGCCTCGGGGAAATGAGTCCGGCGCAGCTGCGCGAGACGACGATGGCGCCGGCGACCCGACGGCTCGTGCGACTGTCGATCGACGGCGGCGACGATCCCGAGCCGACCCTCGACCTGCTGCTTGCGAAGAAGCGCGCCGGCGACCGTCGTGAATGGCTCGAGAGCAAGGGGAATCTCGCGCGGATATGAAGGATCAGGAACTCAACTTCGAGGGCGTCGAGACGGAGCCGCTGAAGCGCTTCGCGGAGCGCGCCTACCTCGACTATTCGATGTACGTGATCCTCGATCGCGCGCTGCCGCACGTCGGCGACGGCCTGAAGCCGGTGCAACGGCGCATCGTGTACGCGATGAGCGAACTCGGCCTCGCCGCCGGCGCGAAGCACAAGAAGTCGGCGCGCACGGTCGGTGACGTGATCGGCAAGTTCCATCCGCACGGCGACTCGGCGTGCTACGAGGCGATGGTGCACATGGCGCAGGACTTCGCCTACCGCTATCCGATCGTCGACGGGCAGGGCAACTGGGGATCGGCCGACGATCCGAAGTCGTTCGCGGCGATGCGCTACACCGAGTCGCGCCTCACGCGGTACGCGGCGCTGCTGCTGCGGGAACTCGGCGCCGGCACGGTCGACTGGACGCCGAATTTCGACGGATCGCTCGAGGAACCGGTGCTGTTGCCGGCGCGCCTGCCGAACCTGCTGCTGAACGGCGCATCGGGGATCGCGGTCGGGATGGCGACCGACATTCCGCCGCACAACCTGCGCGAGATCGCCGCGGCCTGCATCGCGCTGCTCGACGATCCGGACCTGTCGACGCGCAGGCTCATGAGTCACGTGAAGGGACCTGACCTGCCGACCGGCGCCGAGATCGTGACGCCGCGCGCGGAGCTCGCGCAGATGTACGAGACCGGCACGGGAAGTTTCCGTGCGCGCGCGACCTACACGGTCGAGGATGGCGAGATCGTCGTCGACGCACTGCCGTTCCAGGTCTCCGGCGCGAAGGTCCTCGAGCAGATCGCGAACCAGATGCGCGTGAAGAAGCTGCCGATGGTGGAGGACCTGCGCGACGAGTCGGATCACGAGAAGCCGACCCGCCTGGTGATCGTGCCGAAGTCGAACCGCGTCGACGTGGAGGCGCTGATGGCGCACCTGTTCGCGACGACCGACCTCGAGCGCAACTACCGGGTGAACCTCAACGTGATCACCGGCGACGGCCGCCCGCGGGTCCTCGGCCTGAAGGCGCTGCTGCTCGAGTGGCTCGAGTTCCGCAAGGCGACGGTCACGCGCCGGCTGCGCCACCGGCTCGAGAAGGTCGATGCGAGGCTGCACGTGCTCGCGGGGCTCCTGGTCGCCTACCTGAACCTCGACGAAGTGATCCGGATCGTGCGCACCGAGGACCATCCGAAGCCGGTGCTGATGCAGCGTTTCGGACTCGACGACGTGCAGGCCGAGTCGATCCTGGAGACGAAGCTGCGGCATCTCGCGCGCCTCGAGGAGATGAAGATCAAGGGCGAGCAACGCGAGCTCGAGGAGGAGCGTGGCGAGATCGACCGGACCTTGAAGAGCAAGGCGCGGCTGGAGAAGCTCGTCCGGGAGGAGATCGAGGGCGATGCCGAGGAATACGGCGATCCGCGGCGCACGCGGATCGTCGAGCGCGCCGCGGCGCAGGCGATCGCGGCGACGGACTTGATCGCGAGCGAACCGGTCACGGTCGTGCTGTCGCGGCTCGGCTGGGTTCGCGCGGCGAAGGGGCACGACATCGATCCGCGCTCGCTCACCTACAAGGGCGGCGACGAATTCCAGGCGGTCGCGCGCGGGCGCAATCTGCAGCAGGCCGTGTTCATCGACTCGACCGGCCGGGCGTACAGCCTGGATGCGCACGCGCTGCCCGCCGCGCGCGGCTACGGCGAGCCCCTGTCGGGGTCGGTCGACCCGCCGGACGGCGCGACGTTCGCCGCGGTGCTGATCGGCGAGCCCGAGGACCGCTGGCTGATCGCGAGCGACGCGGGCTACGGCTTTCGCGCGAAGCTCGCGGACCTGTACGCGCGCAACCGCAAGGGCAAGGCGGTGCTGAAGGTGCCGGAGAACGCGCGCGTGCTGCCGGCGCAGCCGATCAGGAGCGACGACGCGCTCGCGATCCTCGTGAACGACGAGGGTGAGGTGCTCGCGTTGAAATGCGCGCAGATCGAGGAAATGGCGGCCGGCAAGGGGCAGAACCTCTATGGAATCCCGGGCCGCAGGTCGGCCGCGCGCGAGGAGTACCTGGTCGCGATCGCGGTGGTCGCGCCGGACGAGCAGCTCACCGTGCACAGCGGCAACAGCGCGCCGATGAAGCTCTCGTACCAGGCGCTCGAGGCGTTCGAGGACCGCAAGGGGCAGCGGCGCCAGCGCTTCTCGCGCGCCTACAAGCAGGTCGATCGGCTGGAGGTCGGCCCGGGCTGAGCGGGCCGCAGCGGGGCCGGCGCGTGCCCTGCGCTCAGCGGTCGCCGGACATCGTCACGTCTTCCGGCGCGTTCACGAAGAAGCCCTGGATGAACTCTATTCCCAGCTGCCACAGCACGGCCATCGTGTTCGCGTCCTCGACGCGCTCGGCGATCGTCTCGACATGCTTGCGCTTCGCGGCGTCGACCAGCGACTTCACCCGCTGTTGCTGCAGCTGGTTCGTCGCGAGCCCCTGCATCAGGGAACCGTCGATCTTGATGAAGTGCGCGTCGATCTCGGCGAGCAGCTTCATCGGGTCGCGGCCCGCGCCGAAGTGCTCGAGCGCGAAGCGGAAACCGAGCCGGCCGAGCGTGCGCGCGAGCTCGATCGTCTGCCGCTGGTACAGGTTCGCGAGTTCCTCGGAAACCTGGAAACACAGGCGCCGCGGTTCCACCCGGACCGCGCGCAGCTGCGTCTCCAGCCACGAGGCGAGCGACTTGTCGAGCATCGTGTCCTTCGAGATCCGCAGGAAGATGCACTCGGCCTTGCGGTTCACGCTGAACGACATCGACGCGCCGATCACCCAGCGGTCGATGTTCTTCATCAGCTCGTTGCGTTCGGCGGCGGCGATGAACTCCGCGGGCAGCACCTCGTTGCCCTGCTCGTCGAGCATGCGCACGAGCACGTCGAACATGCCCTTGTCCTCGCCGAGCAGGCTCGCGATCGGCTGCTGCACCAGCCGGAAGCGGTTCTCCATCAACGCGCTCTTGATGTGCTTGACCCAGATCGCGTCGTAGGCCTGGACGCGGTTCTCGGTGTCCGACCGGCGGCTCTCGACGACCTGGTTGCCGCCGTTGTCCCGGCCC
>JAKBCG010000125.1 GCA_021808035.1 Pseudomonadota bacterium | reverse complement strand
CATCAACGTGAACGGCGTGATCACGACCGGCTGCCCGTGCTCGGCCATCGCGATCAGGCCGTCGGCCATCGCCTCGTCGAGGCGCCGCGGACTGTTCACCGAGATGATGGTCATCACGCCCGGCGAGCGCGCGAACTCCTCGAGGTCGACCCCCCGCGCGATCGCCATCATCCGGATTCCGTCGACCGCCCGGCCGGCGCCGATCGCGGAGCAATGATAGACACGATCCGAGTACACGAGGTTCGCGCGATAGGCGTCGAGGTGGCGCGTGTTGGCCGGCAGATCGATCGGCGCGCAGACCTGGTTGCCGATCACGTGGATCACGTTGAAATGTTGCGCCAGACGGATGAAGTCGCAGAAGTCACGGTAATTGCCCGGCCGGCGCCCGCGCTCCCGATCGTGCACGTTCGGCGGTCCGGCGACCAGCCCAAACGCCAGCGAATCGCCGCCGAGCCGCACGCGATGCGCCTCGTTGCGCGGCGTGAGACTGAACTGCGACGGCGCGGTCGCAAGCGCCGCCGCGACGAAATGCCGGTCGAGCCGCACCAGGCGGCTCGTCTCGTCGACGTCGGCGCCCGCGGCCCGCAGGCGGCGGCGGGCGTCGGTGGACAGCACCTCGATCCCGAACTCCTCGAGGATCCGCAGCGACGCCGCGTGGATCGATTCCAGCTGATCGGCCGACAGGATCTCGAGCGGCGGATAGGGATTGCGGACCGCGGTCCACGCCCGCTGCGGCAGCCGCGCTCCACGCTCGCGGCGCGCGCGACGCCCTCCCGCGTCGCGACCATGCGGCGCGCCGGGTTCTGAAGGGGGTCGGGGAGTGCGATCGGCGGGCATCCGCGAGGGAGTCGCTCCGTGGAGAGGGTCGCTCAGTGGGCGCGTCGATGATATCGTGTTTCGCGATGGCGACCCATCGCAGAACGGCACCGCGGCGCCCGCGCGAACCGAGCTCGCCGCCGTGCTACCTGGCGACGTTCGAGGCGCAGCCGTCGACGGCTGCCGCCCGGCCGACGCTGCGCGCGAAGCGGATATACGCGGCGGCGGAGTCCGCCGACGGCTACCGGGTGCTCGTCGACCGGCTCTGGCCGCGCGGCGTCGACAAGGCCGCGGCCGCGCTCGACGAGTGGGCGCGCGAGATCGCGCCGAGCGATCGGCTGCGTCGCTGGTTCCACGCGGATCGGACCCGCTGGCCCGAGTTCGCGCGACGCTATCGCGCCGAACTCGAGGCGCACGCGGTCGCGGTCGCCACGCTGCGCGCGCGGGCACGGGAGCGGACGTTGACCCTGCTCAGCGCCGCGCGCGATCTCGAACGGAGCCATGTCGCGGTTTTGCGGCGCGTCCTCGCGAGACCTCAGACGCCGTGCAGCGGCGGCACGCGCACGCAGGCCATGCCGGCCGCCTCGGCCGCCGCCATCCCGAGCGGACTGTCCTCGAACACCAGGCATTCCCGGGGCGGCACGCCCAAGCGCCGCGCCGCCTCGAGAAAGGGATCGGGATGAGGCTTCGGGCGCGCGCTGTCCTCGAAGCACACGACCGGATCGAATAGATCGCGAATCCCGAGCGCGGCGAGCGTCGCCTCGACGTGCCGTCGCAGCCCGCCGGACACGACCGCGAGCGGCAGCCGCCGATGCGCGCCACGCGCGATCCGCACGACCGGCTCGATCGGCTCGACCTCGCCGAGGCTCTCGGTGAAATACCGCTCCTTGCGCTCGGCCGCCGCCGCGAAGTCGCCGAGATCGATGCCGTAGTGGGCCTTGAGCTCCTCGAGGATGGTTCCGGTCGGCTTGCCACCCCAGCCGTAGAACGTGCGCGCGTCGAACGGCGGTTCGCGGCCTTCGAGCACGCGCAGCCACGCGCGATAATGCAGCGGCATCGTGTCGGCGAGCGTTCCGTCGCAGTCGAACAGGTAGGCGCCGAATGTCCGCTGCGGAATCTCGATCACCACCCCTTCGGGCGGGCGCGTCGTCAAGCCGGCGCCGCCGCGGGCACGCGGTCGAACACGATCCCGCGCTCGGCGTCCCAGTGCCGGTCGCGGATCCAGGCCGCGCGCTGCGCGCACCACCACATCAGCGCATGGTGCATCCCACCGTAGGGGTTCGGACACGGCAGGAAGCAGTGATAGCCCGGCAGGTCCTGCGTCCCCTGCATCCCCCACGCGCCGAGACGCGGAACGAAATCGACGAGTTCGAACTCGGCCGCGTTCAAGCGGCGACACAGCTCCGCCGGATCCGCCGGCCGGGCTGCGAACGGCAGTGAGATCGACGCGAGGTATCCCGCACCCGCGATCGGGTGCAGCACGCCGGCGTGCACTTCGAGCAACGCGGTCTGCGCATTCGGATCGATCGCCCGGGTCGGGCAATCACCGTGCAGCGGCAGCTCCGCCCAGACCGCGTTGCCCCGGCACGCGGCCGCGAGTCCGAGCCGCTCCATCGCCGCCACGGTCGAGCGCAGTTCCTGCTCCTCGAGCGGCTTGCTCCAGTCCTTCGGCATCGCGTGATGGACGCGATGCTGCTGGAGCGCGGTCGCCGACACGATCGACTGCGCGACCGACCGGCCGAACGGCAGCTGCGCGCCGAACGCCTCGAGGATCAGCCGGGTTGCAAGTTCCGCGGTCGATTCGACCGCATACAGCGTGAACTGCGCCCGCTGGCGCAAGCGGCCCTCGTGCCGCTCGTAGGCACCGTGGACCGCGAGCGCGTTCAGGCGCGCGATGCCGGCCGCGTGCAGCGACGGCAGTCCCGCGGATTCGTAGTCGGTGACGACGTCGACGATCGCGGTCGCGGTCGCCGCGGGCGCCGCGGTCGTCGTGGGCGTCGTCGCGTCGGCAGCGGTCGTCGCGGGCTCCGCCGCGTCGGTCGCGGGCACGGGACGGATCTCGAGCGAGCTCGTGCCCGCGCCGGGATGCGCTCGGCGGTAGCCGGCCGCGGTGCGCTCGAGCGCGTGGCGCGACAGCGCCGCGTGCAGGCGTTCCTCCACTTCGGTCATCGGCAGATCTCCTCGACGATCGGTATTCCTGGTGCCACGTCGCGCGGCAGGAGCCCGACGAGCCGCGGATCGTCGGCCACCTCGACGCGGCGCGCATACGCCCGGAACCCCGAGCGCCGATAGAAATCGAGCGCGGCCGGGTGATCGAGCGTGCAGGTGTGCACCCACAGCCGCCGGATCGCGCGGCTCCACGCGCGCATCACCGCCTGGTTCATCAGCCAACGGCCCGCGCCGCGGCCGCGCGCGGCCGCGGTCAAGCCGAAGAACGCGAGTTCGCATTCGCCGGCGACGCGGAAGTCGAGTTCGAGCAGCCCTTCGTCGATCCCGGCGACGCTGAAAACCCACACTTCCACGTCCGGGTCGCCGAGGATCCGGCGCAGCGCAGGCGTCGGCATCACCAGGCGCGAGAACCACAGCCACTCGCTGCCGACGCGCCCGAACAGCGATCGATACGCCTCGGGCTCGGCATCGACGACCCGCCGCAAGCCCCACGCCGGATCCGTGCGCACGGGCGCCGGCGACGGCGCGGCGCGCATCTCGAGACAGGTCACCACCGACGCAAGTTTGCCGGGTGCGATCTCGCTGTAACCGTCGGGCAACGTCATTCGACCCCTCTCCTCCCACCGCGCGGGCCGCTACCTTCGCACAGCCTCCGGCCGTCTGTCAGCCCCGACGCTCGAACGTCGCGACGGTCTCCACGTGGTCCGTATAGGGGAACTGGTTGAACGCGGCCAGCGAGTCCAGTCGGAACCCGCCGCCGGCCATGAGCCGGGCGGCATCCGCGACCATGGTTCGCGGCTCGCAGCTCACGTACACGAAGCGCCTTGGCGGCGACGACGCGAGCGCCGCGATCAGCGCAGGATCCAGCCCCTTGCGCGGCGGATCCGCGATCACGACGGTGCGACCTTGCGCCGCGGGCGTGGCCGCGGCGGCCGTGCCGGGCCAGAGCGACACCCTCGCCCGGACGTCCGGATCGAGCCGCGCGAGCCCGAGCGCAAGGCCGTGCAGCGACTCGCCCGCGACCTCGTTGATTCGCAGTGACGCCACGCGATCGAGCACCGACAGACCGATCGCGCCGACGCCGCCGTAGAATTCGGCGACGTGCGCGCCCGGGGGGATCCGCTCGCGCACGTGCGCGACGATCCGCTCGGCGATCGCCGGGTGGCTCTGGCCGAACGCGCCGGGCGGATAGTGCACCTCGGCGCCGCCGTACCGCTCGACCAGGCTCGCGGGCCCCCACCAGTGGTGAAACTCGCGGCCGAGCACCACGTTCGAGCGCTCCGGGTGCGCGCTGAACCACAGGCTGTGCAGTTGCGCGCCAAGGCGCGCGCGGATCGTCTCGAGCAAGACCGCGAACGGCTCGACCTGCGTCGCGTTGCCGACCACGACGACCTGGGCGGTCTGCGAGCGCCGCTCGACCACCACCTGCAGGTACCGCGCGAGACCGCGATGCACGCTCTCCGAATAGCAATCCAATCCGGAGTCGATCAACGCGTGTCGCACGACTTCCGCGACCCGGTTGATCAGCGGGTGATGAACCTGGCAGTTCGGGATGTGCACGAGCCGATGACTGCCGGCCGCGAACAGTCCGAGCTTCGGTGCCTCCCGGCGTCCGCGGATCGCGAGCCGCGCGCGATGACGGAATCCCACGAGCGCATCACCCGCGACCTCGACCGGGGGCAAACCGTGCGCTTGCGCGAACGCATCGAGCATCGCCCGCGCGTCCGCCGGGATGTCCGGTTCGCCGAACCGGGGACAGCCCGGACAGGGCGGCCGGTGGCTGCACACCGGCGCGCGGCGGTCGTCGACCGGCGTCACCGATCGACGCGGCGGGCGCGAACCCAGATCTTGCGGCGCAGAGATCGCGCGCCCGGCGCTCCGTCGCGGTTCGTGAAGATCATCCGGCCGTCGTCGAAGTGCACGCGCTGGCGGTACGCGACCCCAACCTCGGCCGCGAGCAATGCGGTCGTCACCCGGTGGATCACGCTCGACCCGGTCGCGTCGACGTCCCAGGTGCCGGCATAGGTGTAGTACGCGCCGGTTCCGGCGATCGCGACGCTCATCCAACCGCCGGCCTGGTAGATCAACACACCGGTCGAATCCGGCCGGTAGAACGGATCGACCGTGTCGCCGTCCGCCCCGCGGTACTCGATCCGCAGCAGCCGCCAGGCGCCGATCAGCCGGCGGCGCAGCGCGCGCGCCTCAGGCCGAGGGGATGAAGTCCTCATCGTCGTGGAACTCGCGCTCGAAGGAGAGGAACGCATAGTAGCCGCATCGCCTTCCGTACGGATATTTGCGGCACACCGCGGGCCGGGCCGCGTAGACCGTGCAGCGCCGCTCGCGGCGGTCGAAGAAGTGGCAGACCGACGCATACACGTGGTCCCGGTGGTGGCGCAGGATGCGCTCCACGCCCTCTTTCGCGCGATAGAGGTAGGTATGGCGCGCGCGCGCGGTCCGCACCGGGATCCCGAGATGCTTCGCGAGCCGCCGGACGTCCGCGTCCGACACCTCGATGCGCGCGTGGCTGCAGCAGTATCCCGGACATCGCGCGCAGTCGTACCCCATGGGCCACCAGTGTAGACGAGTCCGCGACCGGCGACGACACCCGGCACGCGCGCCCGCGGCTCAGGCGATACGCCACGCGCGGAACACCGCCACTTTCACGAAGTCCAGCACGAACGTGAACAGGAACGATGCCCCGATCACCGCGCCGATCGCCACCGGCGCGATCGGGTGCATCAGGATGCCGAACCCCGCGAGCAGCGAGATCGAGCCCACGTCCACGATCGAGGACGCGAAGACCCAGCCGCTCGGGCGCGAACTCCACAGCCGTTCACGCTCCCGGACCACGTAGAACGTGGACTGCGCGACGCACACCAGCGTCACCGCCGACAGGGTCCGAAGCCCCGCGTGCGCGACGAACCCGTAGCGATCGCGCGCGACCAGCATCACCGCGATGCTGAACGCGACGTCGCAGGCGCCCAGCACGACCGACGCCGCGGTCACCCGGCCGATCCGCCACGCGTTCGGACCGCCGGTCGGTCGGACCCGGTCGGTGGTGGCCGACATCGCGAGGAAATCGCCGCCGATCATCAACAACACCATCAACATCGGCGTCAGCACCGCCGCGCCGGTGATCAGCAGGCCGATCGTGAGGAACAGCATCTGGGTGATCTTCGCGGTCACCGAGCGCAGCGTGTAGGTGAGGATCCGCTGGTAGGTCGTGCGGCCGCAACGCACCGTCGAGACGATCCCCGCCAGCCCCGGCTGGGTAAGCACGATTCCCGCCGCCGACTTCGCGACGTCGGTCGCGGTCGACACCGCGATCCCGATCTGCGCCTGGCGCAACGCCGGCGCGTCGTTGGCGCCGTCCCCGCACATGCCGACCGTGTGGCCGCCGTTCTGGAACGACCGCACGATGTGGAACTTGTCCTCGGGGAACACCCCGGCGAACACCGCATAGTCGTGCGGTTGCGCCGACGCGGGCACCTCCGCGGCGGTGCGAACCGGTCCGTCGATGCCGACCGCATGCGCGACCACCGCCGCGGTCGCGGCCGAATCGCCGGTGACCATCACGGTCTGCACGCCGAGCGCCGCCAGATCGCCGATCAAGCCACGCGCGTCGGTCCGCGGTGGGTCACTGAGCGCGAGCGCGCCGACCCAGGCGAGCCGATCCGGCGGACCGGCGGCGACGCCGAGCACGCGATAGCCGGTGGCTTCCCGCGATACGGCCGCGGCGGCGAGCTCGGCCGACGGCGCGACCTGCGTCGCGATCCGCGCGAACGCCCCCTTCACGATGCGCAGCGGCTCGCCGTGCGCGCCCACCGCGTCGGCCTCCGACATCTTGCGGGCCGGATCGAACGGCTGGAACGCGGTCCGGCGCGCGGGCGCCTCGGCGGACGGCGGCAGTTTCGCAGCCGCGTCGCGCACCGCGCCGTCCACCGGATCGAGCCCCGAATCGGCGCTTGCGAGCAGCGCGTACCGCAGCACCGCCGCCGCGGCGACGCCGGGCGCCGTCAGCACTTCGGCGACCGAGAGCTGATTCTGGGTGAGCGTGCCGGTCTTGTCCGAGCACAACACGTCCATGTTCGCCGCCTCGTCGATCGCG
>JAKBCG010000124.1 GCA_021808035.1 Pseudomonadota bacterium | reverse complement strand
TACCTGGCGGTGCCGCGGATCGCCGAGTTCGCGTCGAGCGCGGCCGCGCAGGCATGGGTCGCGGACCTCGCGTTCCAGGCGCGGCTCGCGGCGCTGCGGGAGGCGCCGCTCGTCGACTATCCGGGCGTCGCCGCGGCGAAGTTCGAGGTGCTCGCGATCCTGCACCGCGAGTTCCGCGCGCAGTGCGCGCTCGGCGGGCCGCGCGCGGCCGGCTATGCGGCGTTCGTCGCGAGCGGCGGCGCGGCGCTCGAGCGGCATGCGCGCTTCGAGGCGCTCGACCGGCATTTTCGCGACCGCACCGGCGTCGCGAGCGGCTGGATGAACTGGCCGCCTGAGTATCACGACCCGGCGGGCGACGCGGTCGGGCGTTTCGCGGCGGAACATCGCGACGAGGTCGACTTCTTCGCGTACCTGCAGTGGCTCGCGGCCGGACAGCTCGCCGACGCGCAGGCTCTCGCGCGCTCGCTCGGGATGCCGATCGGGCTCTACGGCGACTACGCGGTCGGCGCGAGCGCGGCGGGCTCGGAGGTGTGGTCGTCGCAGACGCTGCACCGGTTGGGAGCCGAGATCGGCGCGCCGCCCGATCCGCTCGCGCTGAAAGGGCAGGGCTGGGGGATTCCGCCCGCGGATCCCCTCGAGATGCAGCGCGAGGCGCTCGCGGGCTTCGTGCACGCGATCCGCGCGAACCTGCGCCACTACGGGGCGCTGCGGATCGACCACGTGATGTCGCTCCACCGGCTGTGGTGGCTCCCGGCCGGCGGCTCGCCCGCCGACGGGGCGTACGTGCACTATCCGCTGCCCGCGCTGATGAGCGCGCTCGCGCTCGAGAGCGAGCGCGCCGCGTGCCTGGTGATCGGCGAGGATCTCGGCGTGGTGCCCGACGAGATCCGCGACGCGATGGGACGGTACGGGCTGTACCACTACAAGGTGATGATCTTCGAGAAGGACGGCGGACGGTTCCGTGCCCCGGACGGCTACCCGCGGCGCGCGCTCGCGACCGTGACCACGCACGATCTGCCGACGATCCATGCGTATTGGGAGGCGCGCGACATCGCGCTGCGCGAGGATCTGCACCTGTATCCGACGGACGAGATCCGCGCGCAGGTTCGCGCGGAGCGGGAGGCCGACCGCGAAGCGCTGCTCGCCGCGCTCGCCGCGGCGGGCGTGGCGGAGTCCGCGCCCGCGTCGATCGGCGCACCCTATGCGCCGGGGCTCGCGACCGCGATGCACCGCTTCCTCGCATGTACCGGCGCGGCGCTGGTCGCGGTGCAGCTCGAGGATCTCGTCGGCGTGGTCGAGCCCGCGAACGTGCCGGGCACCTACCGGGAGTACCCGAACTGGCGGCGCAAGCTCCCGCTGCCGATCGAGGAACTGCTCGAGCGCGGTGACGTCGCGGACGCGCTCAGCGCGATCGATCAGGCGCGCCGCTGAGCGCGCGCGGCCCAGACCCAACCGAGTCCGGACACGACGACCGCGACGGGTACGATCTTCACCGCGGCGGCGAGCGAGGTCGCGTCGGACACGAGGCCGATCAGGAACGGCGAGATCGCGTCGCCGAACAGGTGGATCGCGAATACCGAGAGCGCGACCGCGGTCGCTCGTTCCAGCGGCGAGACCAGGTTCACGATCGCCGCGTTCACCGGGCCGGTCGACAGGAACAGCAGGAACTCCGCGACGACCATCCCGAGGGTGTAGAGGCGCGGCGCGGCCGCGGCGAGCGCGAGCCAGACGAACGGCACGGCCGCGAGCGTCGCGAGCGCGGAGAGCCACAGGAACGCCGCGGGCGTGCGCCGCGCCCAACGGTCGCCGACCCAGCCGCCGATGAACGTGCCGAGGAAGCCGGTGATCACGACGATCTCGCCGAAGCTCACCGTCGCCTGCGCGCGCGGCAGTCCGCGCACCCGCTCGAGGAACGCGGGCATCCAGGCCGCGAGGCCGCCGACCGCGAACGTGTAGGCGGCGTAGCCGAACACGGTGAGCACGTACGGACGGTTGCGGAGCAGGCGCCGGTAGGTCTCGCCGAGGTTCGCGGCGGGCGGCTCGCGGGGCGCGGGATCCTGGGCGCCGCGCGGCGGGTCGCGCAGCGCGAAGCACAGCGCCGCGAGCAGGAGTCCGGGGGCGCCGGCGACGAAGAACGCGCGGCGCCAGCCGTAGTGCGCATCTACCAGACCGCCGATCACATAGCCGAGCGCGGCGCCGACCGGGATCGCCGCGAAGAAGATCGCCATCACGCGGCCGCGCCGCTCGGCCGGGTAGTAATCCGACAGCAGGCTCGGCGCGATCGTGCCGTAGGCGGCTTCGCCGACCCCGACCGATGCGCGCGCGGCGAACAGCGCGAGGAACGACGTGGCGAAGCCCGACAGCACGGTCGCGACGCTCCACAGCGCGACCCCGGCGCCGATCAGCCGCGGCCGCGGGCGGCGGTCGCCGAGCGTGCCGAACACCGGCGCGGACAGCGTGTACACCAGCAGGAACGCGCTCATCAGCGCGCCGAGGTTCGCATCGGACAGGCCGAGGTGCGAGCGTTTCAGGCTCTCGAACAACGCCGGGACGACGTAGCGATCGAGATAGTTGAACAGGTTGATCAGCGACAGCGTCGCGAGGCCCCAGGCCGCGTTCATCCCCCGTGGCTTCGCGGCCGGGGCGGGCATCGCGCCGCTCAGCGCGCCGCGGCGCGCGCCGCCTCGCGCTGCCACGCGGCGCGCTGCTCGGCGAACCGCACCACCTGCGCGGCGAGGATCTCGAGCTGCCGGCCGATCGCCGGGCTCGACGGCCGGTCCTCGGCGTCGAAGCGGCACTCGCTGGTGTTGATCGCTACTCCCAGCGGGGTCGGCCAGCCGCGCAGCGCGTGCACGATCGAGCGCAGCGCCGCGAGCGTCGCGCCGGTCGCCTGCCAGCCGGTCGCGCAGGCGATCAAGCCCACCGCGCGGTCCTCGAAGTACGGCGGCTGGTCCTCGCGCAGGTCCTCCACGTAGTCCAGCGCGTTCTTGATCAAGCCCGAGAGGGAGCCGTGATACCCCGGCGAGGCGACGACGATCCCGTTCGCGCGGCGTAGCGCGCTGACCAGCGCGTGCACCGCGGTGTCGCGCGTGCCTTCCTGCGGCACGTAGATCGGCAGCAGGAGCTGCGGCCCGGTCAGGATCTCGGTGCGCGCGCCGAGCGCGCGCGCGTGCGCGAGCACGTGCCGCAGCGAGCGCTCCGACGCGGAGCCCGGTCGGGGGGTTCCGCCGATCCCGAGGATCAACGGCGTGTCGTCGGAGGTCGAGTTCGTCGCCATCGCGCGCCGCATCGTAGCAAATCGCGATTCCGGGGGCCGGGCATTCGGTCGCCGACTGAGCGGGTCTATACTCGCGCGAGCGGCGCGACGTGCGCCCTCGCAATCGCCAAGGGGACGAGGCATGGACATCGCGATGATCGGTTTGGGGAAGATGGGCGCGAACATGGCGCGGCGGCTGCGCGCCGGCGGCCATCGCGTGGTCGGATTCGATCCGGCCGAGGGCGCGCGCGATGCGTTCGCGGCCAACGGCGGCGAGGTGGTTGCGACGCTGGAGGCCGCGGTCGCGGCGCTCGCAGCGCCGCGCGCGGTGTGGATCATGGTACCCGCGGGCGCGCCGACCGATGCGACACTCGAGCGGCTCGCGCCGCTGCTCGCCGCGGGCGATGCGATCATCGACGGCGGCAATTCCTACTATCGCGACACGCTGCGCCGCGCGGCCGCGGCCGCGGCGCGCGGGCTGCACTACGTCGACTCGGGAACCAGCGGCGGGGTCTGGGGCCTGACCGAGGGCTACAGCCTGATGATCGGCGGGGATCCGGCTGCGGTCGAACGGTTGCGACCGATCTTCGCGACGCTCGCGCCGGCCCCGGACCGCGGCTGGGGCCGGGTCGGTCCGAGCGGGGCGGGACACTTCACCAAGATGGTGCACAACGGGATCGAGTACGGGCTGATGCAGGCTTACGCCGAGGGTTTCTCGATCCTGCAGCACAAGGCGGATTTCTCACTCGACCTGCACCAGGTCGCCGAGATCTGGCGCCACGGCAGCGTCGTGCGCTCCTGGCTGCTCGACCTGACCGCGAACGCGCTCGCGGACAACCCGACCCTCGCCGGGATCGCGCCGCGGGTCGCCGACTCCGGCGAGGGGCGCTGGACCGTTGCCGAGGCGATCGATCTCGACGTCCCGGCGCCGGTGATCACCCAGTCCTTGATCGAGCGGCTGCGCTCGCGCGATGCCGACTCGTTCGCGGACAAGCTCCTCGCCGCGATGCGCAACCAGTTCGGCGGGCACGCGATCGAGCGGGAATGAAGAACGCCGAGACACGGTGATCGGACTCAGCGCCCAGGGTGGAGCTCAAGATATTGACCGGCATCGGGGACCCAAGACATTTGAAGCTCTGTTGAATTCCGAGTGGGGTGCGCCGGGAGACCGGCAAGGAGTAGGTGGTGCAAGTCCACTGCGATGAAGATGTAGCGAGTCACATTGGCCCCGAGTCATGCGCAGGCATCCGCGAGGATGTCGGCGAAGCGTTGACAGGGGAGTGTGCAGGCCAGCCATTGAGCCGCGAAAGGTTCGATCAGGATACCGACGCTGTCCCACTGGCGGAAGGTAACACGGGCGGTCGCGATATCGCGAGTGACCGGCCGATCCTGCGTGGTCATAGAACCTGGCATGCACAGAAGCTCTTTGCACGGGAACCGGGAGATCTCTGGCTTGGCCGCTCGCCTGGTGGGGCGGTCCGCATCGGGAAGGCGAGGAGCCATAGCCGATGATGAACGAGCCGGAGAAGTCAGACTCCGCCGAAGTAGCGAAGAAGCCGACGAACGGAGGCGAAGGACCGCCGCTGGAGTCGGTGGAGCGAAGGGCGGGGGCCGAGGGGAACACGGAGGAGACCTGCACGCGCCGGACACCGAGCCGGGAAAGTGTGATTTCAGGGCTTGAACGTGTACGAGAGCGGGCAAGGCTAGAGAAGAAGGAGCGGTTCACCGCTCTACTGCACCATGTGAACGTCGATTTGCTGCGGGCTGCATTTTCCTGGCTCAAGCGGGATGCGGCGCCGGGGGTCGATGGCATGACATGGCAGGAGTATGAGACGAACCTTGAAGCTCGACTGGTGGATTTGCATGCGCGCGTACATCGAGGCGCCTATCGGGCGCAGCCTTCGCGGCGGAAGTTCATACCAAAAGGGGATGGACATCGGCCGTTGGGGGTAGCGGCGCTGGAAGACAAGATCGTCCAGCGTGCCGTGGTCGAAGTGCTCACTGTGATCTACGAGGAGGATTTTCTGGGGTTCTCGTATGGGTTCCGGCCCGGGCGCGGCCAGCACGATGCGCTGGACGCGCTTGCATTCGGGATTACCCGTACGAAGGTGAACTATATCGTGGATTGCGACGTCCGGTCGTTCTTCGACTCGGTGAGCCACGAGTGGCTCGTCCGTTTCCTCGAGCATCGGATTGGCGATCCACGCCTGATTCGCCTGATACGCAAATGGTTGAAGGCTGGCGTGGTGGAAGAGGGAGAGTGGTCGGCCACTGAGATCGGGACGCCTCAGGGTTCAGTGATTTCACCGCTGCTCGCCAACGTCTACCTCCATTACAGCTTCGACCTCTGGGCCGAACAATGGCGACAGCGCCAGGCCCAGGGCAGCGTCATGTACGTGCGCTTCGCCGACGATATTGTCGCTGGCTTTGAGTACGAAGACGAGGCCCGGCGTTTTCTGGGGGACTTGCGCGAGCGGATGGAGAAGTTCGCACTATCGCTTCATCCCGAGAAGACGCGCCTGATTGAGTTCGGCAGCAATGCCGAGGAGACTCGCTCAACGCGTGGGGTGGGCAAGCCGGAGACGTTCAACTTTCTGGGATTTACGCATATTTGCTCGCGCAGCCGACGCGGTTTCTTCCAGCTCAAGCGGACGACGCGGCGGGATCGGATGCGGGCGAAGCTGAAGGCCCTCAAGGAAGAACTGCGACGGCGCATGCACGAACCGATCCCGGAGCAGGGTCGATGGCTGGCGCACGTGGTACGCGGGTATTTCGCCTACCACGCCGTGCCGACCAACTTCCGACGCCTCAGTGCATTTCGCTACCATATCGGCGGTTACTGGCTGCGGACCCTGCGGGCGCGTAGTCAAAAGGATCGCGCGACGTGGGTGCAACTGCGGCGGTTGGTGACCGACTTTCTGCCGCCGCCGCGTATCCAACATCCCTGGCCTGAAACTCGCTTCGTCGTCAAGCACCCAAGGTGGAAGCCGAGTGCCCGAATCGGGCCCGCTCGGTTTTGTCCGGGGGGCGCACAGTAATGCGCGTCCCTACCGGGATTCAGGCGGCATGAGGGTTGATAGTGCGGAAGCTGAGCTTGCCGGCGATCAGGAAGATGACGGTGCGTATGGTGGAGATTCGCGTGAAGCCGCGTGCCCGACGCTTTGCCGACTGGAACAGACCGTTGAGCGCTTCGAGGAAGCCGTTGGTCTGGCGCGTCTGCGCCCAGGCGACGATGCCCTCGAGGTTATTGCGGATCATGGCGGCGACCTCTTTCATCGGTTCAATCTTCGAGCGCATGACGCAGGTGCACCAATGAGCGAGCAAGGAGCGCACGACGTTGATCTGCTTGCGATCGAGGATCTCGCGCAACTGTTCCTTGTAGGCCCAGGCGCGAGCGGTACGGATCGTCGTCATGTGCGCGATCAGGGCATCCAGATCCGCCGCAGCCGCCGGCGAGAGCCGAGAGCGGTCCTTCAGGAGCGACCAGCGCACGCCCTGGTGGTCGAGTGGGCGTCGTTGCACAAGGATGAACTCATGAAGAACTGGGATAGATGCCAGGTACCGGCGCCTGCTGTCCCCATAGACCCTCTGGAGTAGTCATCATGGCTGTATGGTCCATTGTTGGTTTCAGCGTCAAACCGAATTACAGAATTGAAGTCTCCTTTGCCGACGGCACAAGCGGTGTGGCGGATCTCGCCCCGCGTCTCTCACAGGGACCACTGGGGGACGGTTTCGATGCGCTGTGCGATAAGGCCGTGTTCGCAAAGGCGTACCTGGAACACGGTGCATTAACTTGGCCAGGTGGCATCGACTTGGCGCCGGATGCGATGTATCAGCGGATCCGGGAGGCTGGTGTTTCG
>JAKBCG010000123.1 GCA_021808035.1 Pseudomonadota bacterium | reverse complement strand
CGCCGCGGCGCGTGCCGCGGCGGCGGTTTGCGCGGCGAGCGGCCCGTGGACCGCGTCGAGCACCTCGGCCAGCCGAATCGTGCGCGGGTCCCGCCCGAGCCGCACCGTGCCGTCGCCCGCCGCGAGCAATCCGGCGCGCCCGAGATCCTCGATCAGCCGATCGAGTGCCGCGCCGCCGAGGTCGAGCGCGTCCGCGAGCCGAGCCGGCGACCATCCGTCCCCCGCGTCCCGATGATCCCGGCCGAGGCAGTACATGATCGAGAATGCGGCGCGTTCGCGCGCGCCCGCGGCGACCGCGCGCCGTTCATCGCGCAAGTATTGCGGGTTCTGCACGTAGAACGCGAGCTGCGCGCCGACCAACAGGATCAGCCAGCTGAGGTACAGCCAAATCAGGGTCGTCAGCACGACCGCGAAACTCGTGTAGACCGCGATCAGCCCCGACGAACCGACGATCAGCGCGGTGTAGATCCGTCCGACCAGCGCCCACAGCACGCCGGCGCCGACGCCGCCGGCGATCGCCGCGACGGGCTTCACGCGGGCGTTCGGAATCAGCACGTACATCGTCGTGAACACGGCCATCACGACGACGTAGGGCACCGCCTTGCCGAGCACCGAGAACGTCCACTGCAACGGCAGTGTCGCGTGCAGCCAGCGCGCGAACGGGCTGTCGTGCGCGGCCGCGAGCAGCCCGAGCGCGGTCGCGAGCAATGCGGGACTGACGACCACCACGCCAAGGTATTCAGCGAGCCGCCGCAACGCGCCGCGAGGCTTCGTGATCCGCCAGATCGAGTTGAAGCTCGCCTCGACCTTGTGCATCGTCGAGACCACCGCGATCACCAGGAACACGAGGCCGATGGTGCCGAGCACGTCGCCGCGCAGATTGCCGACGAATCGCATCACGTGGCGCGCGAGCTCGGGCGCGGCCCGCCCGATCGGCTGGAAGAACTCCGCGAGGAAGGCCGCGACGTTCGGATGGGCGCCGAGGCCCTTCAGGATCGCGATGCTGAACGCGATCAGCGGCACGATCGACAGCAGCGTCGAGTACGCGAGGCTCATCGCGCGCACGTTGAGCTCGGTGCCGAGCCAATCCCGCAACACGGCGGCCGGGAACCGCAGCGCGCGCAGCACCGGTCCCCAGGGCGGCGGGAGCGTTCGCGATCGGACGAACACCCCGTACTCGATGCGCTTCAGCAGCGGCGCCATGGGGCGAGCGTTACACGGGAATTGCGCGGCTGGCAAGGCACGCGGCGCGCGTTCGGGCCGCGCCCTTCGCGCGTCAAGCGGTCAGCATCGCGAGCGCCCGCCGGTAATTGTCGCTGGTGCGCGCGATGATCTCGGCCGGCAGGCGCGGCGCCGGGGGCTGCTTGTTCCACGGCAGGGACTCGAGATAATCGCGGACCGATTGCTTGTCGAAGCTCGGCGGGTTAACGCCCGGGCGATAGGATTCGACCGGCCAGAATCGCGAGGAGTCGGGGGTGAGGACCTCGTCGATCAGGGTCAGCCGTCCATCGGCATCGACGCCGAACTCGAACTTGGTGTCCGCGACGATGATCCGGCGATCGCGTGCATGCGCGGCGGCGAAGCGGTAGATCTCGAGCGAGATGCGACGGATCTCGCCGGCGAGATCGCGGCCGATCCGCCGTGCGATCGTCTCGAAATCGACGTTCTCGTCGTGCTCGCCCGCCGGGGCCTTCGCGGCCGGGGTGAAGATCGGCTCGGGCAGTGCGTCCGCAATCCGCAGCCCCGGCGGCAATGCGACTCCGCAGACTGAACCGCTCGCTCGGTAGTCGCGATAGCCCGAGCCGATCAGATAGCCGCGGACGACCGCTTCGACGGGCAGCGCGTTCAATCGCTTGACGACCACCGCACGGCCGGCGAGTTGGCGCCGCTCGTCCGGGTCGTCGACGACGTCCTCGACCGAGAGGTTCGACAAGTGATTCGGCACGATGTGCCGGGTCTTGCCGAACCAGAAAATCGAGATCCCGTTCAGCACCCGGCCCTTGTCGGGGATCGGGTCGGGCAACACGACGTCGAACGCGGAGAGGCGATCGGTCGTCACGATCAGCCAGTGCTCCGCGTCGATCTCATAGATGTCGCGGACCTTGCCCTGATGGACCTTCTTCAGGCCCCGCAGGCGGGACTCGAACATCGGCGGCGATTCGGGATTCGGTTCCAAGTGCGTGGCGCCCGGCTGCTGATACCATGGACTGATCGCAGAAGGAACATTCTGGCGGCGGCGAAACGACAGGTCAACGCAGATGGGATGGGAGGGCAAGGTTTTCGGGGCGTTGATCGGCCTGCTGGTCACGCGCAGCGTCTGGGGCGCCGTGATCGGCGCGTTCATCGGGCACGTCTTCGACCAAGAGCGTCGCGCCGGCGCGCGAACGCCGCCGTCGCTGCCGGCGGTGTTCTTCCGGACCATGTTCGAGGTGATGGGCCACGTCGCGAAATCCGACGGTCGCGTCTCTGAGGCGGAGATCGAGGCGGCGCGCCGCATGATGCGCGAACTGGGCCTCGGTCCCGACCAGGTGTCGGCGGCGATCGCGAGTTTCGGGGTCGGCAAGGCGCCGGGGTACGACGTCGACGCGGCGGTTGCGCGCTTTCGCGCCGCTTGCGGGCCGCGCCGCGACCTCCTCGCGGCCTTCATGGAGCTGCAACTTCGCGCGGCGCTCGCCGGCAACGATCTGTCGCCGCCGGCGCGCGCGATCCTGACGCGCGTCGCCGAGCAGTTCGGGATCTCCGGGCTCGAGTTCGTGCGGATGGAAGCCTCGCTCCGCGGCCGCCGCGGCGGGGATGCGCGGTCGCCCGGCACGAGGCCGTCGCGAGCACTCTCGGCCTGCTACGCGGAACTCGGCATCGACGCGGGTGCGAGCGATCGCGAGGTCACCAAGGCCTATCGGCGCCAGATGAGCCGGCACCACCCGGACAAGCTGGTCGCGCACGGCTTACCGGAGTCGATGGCGCAGGCGGCGAAGGAAAAGACGCAGCGGATCCAAGAGGCGTACGAGCAGATCCGCACGGCGCGCGGGATGCGGTGACGGCGCGCGGCGCGCGGGATGCGGTGATAGACTGACCGGCGTGGATTCGATCATCGCGCCTTCGATCCTGTCGGCGGACTTCGCCCATCTCGGTGACGAGGCGAGGGCGGTGCTGCGCGGCGGCGCCGACTGGATCCACTTCGACGTGATGGACAATCACTACGTGCCGAACCTGACCATCGGGCCGGTGGTGTGCGCGGCCCTGCGCAAGTCGGGCATCGATGCGCCGATCGACGTGCATTTGATGGTTTCCCCGGTCGATGCGCTCGCCGTGGAATTCGCGAAGGCCGGCGCGACCTGCATCAGTTTTCACCCGGAGGCCTCGCTGCATCCGGACCGGACGATCCAGTTGATCCGCGCCGCCGGCTGCAAGTCCGGGCTGGTGTTCAATCCGGCGACGTCGCTCGATTGGCTGCGCTACCTGATGGATCGGATCGATTTGATCCTGGTGATGTCGGTGAACCCGGGGTTCGGGGGGCAGCAGTTCATCCCGTCGGCGCTCGCGAAGCTCGCGGACGCGCGCCGTCTCATCCGGGACAGCGGCCGCCCGATCCGGCTCGGGATCGACGGCGGCGTCAAGGTCGACAACATCGCCTCGATCGCTCGCGCCGGCGCCGATACGTTCGTCGCCGGGACGGCGATCTTCGGGAGCGCAGACTATGCGGCGACGATCGCCGCGATGCGGCGCGAGATCGCAGGAGCCGCCGGCGCTACGGGCGCCTAGTCCTCGTCGTCCTCGTCTTCATCCTCGTCGTCGTCCTCGACCACCATGCGGGCCGCAGGCGCTCCCTTCGACACGGCGGCGGCGCCCTTGTTGACCGGTACGACCAGCGGCCGGGTCTTCACCTTCGGCCGGGCGTTGAACACCACGATGGTCTTGCCGGTCGCGCGCAACAGACCCTGATCCTCGAGGACCTTGAGCACCCGGCCCGCCATTTCCCGGGAGCACCCGACGAGCCGGGACAGTTCCTGCCGGCTCACCTTGATCTGCATCCCCTCCGGGTGGGTCATCGCATCGGGTTCGCCGCACAGGTCCATGATCGCGTGGGCGACGCGACCGGTCACATCGACGAACGCGAGGTCGCCGAGCTTGCGGTTGGTCCGGTCCAGCCGGGTCGCGAGCTGCGTCGCGAGCTCGAAGATCAAGCCGGGGCTCTCCGCGGCGATCTGCCGGAAGCGGGGGTAGGTCATTTCCGCGAGCTCGGACTGCTGCCGGGTGCGCACCCAGGCACTGCGGGTCGGCTGTTCGTAGAACAGGCCCATCTCGCCAAAGAACTGCCCCTTGTTGAGGTACGCGAGCACCATTTCGTTGCCGTCCTCGTCCTCGATCATCACCTCGACCGAGCCGCTGATGATGTAGTAGAGGATGTCGGGAAGGTCGCCGGCGTGGATGATCACGGTCTTCGATGGAACCGTTCGTATCCGGCAGTAACTCAGGAAACGATTGATCGCCGGGATATCGCTCAAGGCTTTCGCACCGTCTTCCATATCGTCTCCCTATGGTCTCCCTCGATTGACCCGACGCGCCGGGTTGCGGCGGTGCCCGCCGAAGTTTTATTACATAAGTCCCTGGACCGCAAGCCGATCCGGGGGTGTTCAGGTGAAATAGGCGGTGCGCGTCATCACCCGCGACAGGCAGTGCATCGCGGTCCGAACCGGCCACGGCAACTCGATCCCGCCGAGCATTTCGGCGGTGCGGCCATGCCGCGACTCCTCGTCGCGCATCTTCTCGAGTATCGCGCGGCTGCGCTGGTCGGCGCCCGGCAAGCGTCCGAGGTGGTCGCCGAGATGCGTCTCGACCTGGCGTTCGGTCTCCCGAATGAATCCGAGGCTCGCGCGATCGCCGAACGTGCCCGCGAGCGCGCCGATCGCGAACGATCCGACGTACCACAAGGGGTTGAGACGGCTCGGCTGGCCGCCCAACTCGGCCAGCCGCTGCTCGCACCAGACCAAATGGTCGTTCTCCTCGGCCGCCGCCTGACGCATCGCCGCAGCGATCGCCGGATCCCTGGCGACCAGCGCCTGGCCTTGGTACAAGGCCTGGGCGGCGATCTCGCCGGCGTGGTTCACGCGCATCAGTCGGGCGGATTCGCGCCGTTCGGTGTCGTCGAGCGAAGCGGTCCCAGCGTCGTCCGCCGGTGTCGCGCGTCCGGCGCGGACGCCGGCGGACGCGGATAACACCTTGATCGCTCTGTTTATTTCCCCGATCACGCGGTCGATCGGGCGGTACTCGCGCGAGGTCATCGCGGCAATTATATAATGAGTCCGGTTCCGCATGCCGATCGCGCGGGGGGCTGGCAACCGTGCGCCGCCTTCTGTACACTCTCGCGCCTTTCGACGCGCTCCTCGAAGCGCTTTTCAACAGAAGTGGGTCCATGTACACGCAATTCGCGAAACCCGAAGAAACCCGCGGCGACTGGTTCGTCGTCGACGCCGCCGGCAAGACCCTCGGACGGCTCGCCTCGCAGCTCGCGCTGCGGCTGAAAGGCAAGCACAAGCCGAGCTACGCGCCACACCAGGATCTCGGTGACCACATCATCGTGATCAACGCCGGTGCGGTGCGCGTCACGGGCGCCAAGTTGCAGGACAAGTTCTACCACCGGCATACGGGGTACGTCGGCAACTTGAAGAGCATCGCGCTCGGCAAGCTCCTGCAGGAGCACCCGGAGCGCGCGATCCAGTTCGCGGTCAAAGGCATGCTGCCGAAAGGCCCGCTGGGGCGTCGCATGTACCGCAAGTTGCACGTCTTCGGCGGCAGCGAGCATCCGCACCAGGCGCAGCAACCCAAGGCGCTGGAGCTCCATTCGTCGGTCAGGTAGTCGGTCAAGGATCCTCAGGAAACGCAATTCATGGCACAGAACGCAGCCTCCCAGTCCTACTACGGCACCGGACGACGCAAAACCTCGAGTGCGCGGGTGTATCTCAAGCCGGGCACGGGCCAGGTCGAGATCAACGGCCGATCGATCGACCAGTTCTTCGGTCGCGAGACCGGACGCATGATCGTCCGTCAGCCGTTCCAAGCGGTGGACATGGACGGCAAGTTCGACATCGACGTGCACGTGACCGGCGGCGGCATCACCGGCCAGGCCGGCGCGATCCGGCTCGGCATCACCCGGGCGCTGATGGCCTATGACGACACCCTGCGCACCAGCCTGCGCAAGGCGGGGTTCGTCACGCGCGATGCGCGCGAGGTCGAGCGCAAGAAGGTCGGGCGACGCAAGGCGCGACGCGGCACGCAGTTCTCCAAGCGCTGAGCGTGCGCGCGGCGCCGGTATGCGATTCTTCTTGGGGGATCGTCTAGCGGTAGGACAACGGACTCTGACTCCGTTTACCTAGGTTCGAATCCTAGTCCCCCAGCCAAATCCCGGGGGGGCCGCGTTCGCCGCCCCCCCGTCCCTTCGGAGCGCGACTCGACATGTCGGTTGAACGCAATTCGGGTGGCCACACGGCGCTGCTGGCGCTCGGGGCGCTCGGCGTCGTGTTCGGCGATATCGGCACGAGCCCGCTGTATGCGCTGGCCGGCTGCTTCACGGGCGCGCATCTCGCGGTTTCGCCCGACGATGTGTTCGGCGTGTTGTCGCTGATCTTCTGGTCGCTCACGCTCGTCGTCCTGGTCAAGTATGTGCTGGTCGTCCTGAACGCCGACAACAAGGGCGAAGGCGGCGTGCTCGCGCTGACCGCGCTGGTCGTGAACACCGACCGGGAGAGTCCGCGGAAGAAGGTGTACGCGATGCTCGGCATCCTCGGCGCGGCTTTGTTCTTCGCCGACGGCGCGATCACGCCGGCGATCTCGGTGCTGAGCGCGGTCGAGGGCCTGCAGGTCGCGGCGCCGACGTCGCAGATCCCGGTGCTGCCGATCACCCTGATGGTGATGATCGGCCTGTTCATGATCCAGAAGCACGGCACGGCTTCGGTCGGCCGGGTGTTCGGTCCCGTGATGCTCGGGTGGTTCGCGGTGCTCGGCGCGATGGGCGCCTCCTGGATCGTGCGCGAACCGCGCGTGTTGCTCGCGATCAACCCGGGCGATGCGCTGTGGCTGCTCAGCCAGCATCGGTTCGAGTCGCTCGCGGTGATCGCCGGCGTGTTCCTGACCGTGACCGGCGGCGAGGCGCTGTACGCGGACATGGGACATTTCGGCAAGACGCCGATCCGCTATGCCTGGGTGATCGTCGCGATGCCCG